>CAISOI010000420.1 GCA_903886985.1 uncultured Chthonomonas sp. | reverse complement strand
TGCCGTCCAGCGCCGGTACGCGCATCGGTTTCGGAGTTTCCAGATTGTTGGTCATTGATTGCCATTATCCATTGAACAAGAATTATCCTCGCGTAACCTGCACAAACTACCGAACAGAACTAACGCGGCCAAGTAGGGCGGATGATCCATCCGTCCCACACAAATTCCGACTGGAATAATGTACCCCCAACCCCTCCAACTGTATCCACCTCACAGATGAAACTGCACACTTTTCAGCCAGCAGAGTGGACAAAAAGGATGGACTACCATATTTGCACGCTGTCTCCGCTGTCAAAATTCTTAAGCGTTGCCGCAAGAAATACATAACATTCCCTGTACGCTTCCTATCGGGACGATCACTGTTGCCCCATATGCCTTGCAACAACAATCTCCTCTCAATCAATGAGATTCCAGCATAAATCGCTTCTCATAACGATCTTGAAATGTTACTCCACAAACATTTAATGCGCAGTTAATGGAAGCATATTATGATTACATCACAGGCAGTTCTTTACAATTGTATCGTCTTCAGGCAGCCATGCAGCTGTCAGCCTTTATGAGAGTTCATACCAAACCGTAGCCAATGAGCTATCACCATTCTTTTTCGGATGGGAATACAACAGAACTCACTTACACACTTTTTGACCCTCTAATATTGCGCAACTTTTGTGTCCTCTGACTGTTTTCGGCGCGGCCGATATCCAGTCAGTCTGAAGCAAATTTGATTTACTGTCGCACATTACTTTTATAAACCATGTCTTTTTGATATCCGTCCAATTGAAGTTAGATTTTTGAGCGAGCAGCCTGAAAAGGTTCGCATTCGCTTGAGAACTCAGATTTACGCCTTGCCAGTTATCTGTCGTTTGTAGGGTCATAGGGATGTTTTATTCAATTATTTATCTCACGTTCATTTGAAGAGATATTTTCCAATTCAGGGAGATCACAATGTCTTTAGGAGCAAGTGCAACACGGTCGTTCACAGCCTCACGACGAGCAAATCTCATTGCTGGAACCGTTTTTGCCAACATATTAATCGCAGGATTGGTTTCACCCATTAAATCGGACGCACAAGCTTTCGGGACGATTCTCGACAACGCCAGCGACGGACTAAGATTTTACGATGCACACACTGGTGCCTTGATCAAAACACTTGGATCCTCCGGCGGTGCCTACGGATTGGCTGTAGACAGTGCGGGAAATATTTTCTGGGACAATAATGCCGGTACTATCTTCAAGGCGACCCCAGGCGACACTGTTTCTACATTCGTGGCGGCTACTTCAGCTCTTCCGTTGAGTTTTGATAGTGCAGGCAATCTTTGGACCATTAAGGGCGGTAACAGTGGTATGGGTTATTTCGACACGGGTGGTACATACCACGCTTCGTCGGTATTTAATACCCCTTTCTTCCAAACGGGCATTCATGCAAATGTTCAACACTTCACTATCGGTTCCAATGACCACATCTACTTTGGAGACAGTGACAACACAGTGTCGGAGTATACACTCTCCGGAACGTTACTGAGCACGTTCGGCACTGGCGCACAGGCCGACCTGAGTACGGATGGTGCCGGTAACCTATTTGTGGCCGACTTTGGAGCCGTTGCTCGGGAGTACGATTCGTCGAACTCACTGGTTAAGACGTTCACCAATAACGCGCAAAATCATATTGCTACTCTGGCTTCGGATCTGAACGGCGGTCTCTATACCGCAGATCATTTCAATTTAGATTACGTAAGCTCCACTGGCGCTATAACAAGATTGAACACTTCGTTCTCTGGACAAAAAATCCTCTTCCAGTCTTCTTCCGTGCCGGAACCGGGTGCCATTGCCCTTGGTGCAGGAGCATTCTCCCTTGGCGGACTTGCGCTGATACGAAGGCGACGACGCTCACGCAAATAATCTCATCGCCATTACTGGCAATCTCTGGAAAGACAACCAACTCCAATGGACAAATGGGAGTTCCAGAGATTGCACTGCAATATAGGAATTAGACAACGTGTTCAATAACATAAAACACAATTTACTGCGCGGCAAAATCAACACAGGCAAGTGTTATGCTGCCAATTTAGTGATATTCAGCGTGATGGCAGTTTCTGCCGCAACAAGCCGTGCAGTTCATGCACAAACCATCGGTTTCGTTGGCGCAGACCTTACCACGCATGCGTCCTGGCGCACCTCCAGCGTCACAAAAACACTGGACGGTGACGGCGATAACATCTATGGCACGGACGGTTACTATATACAGACCGGCGGTACAATTTCATCCGCACCGGCATACGCCACAGTCGCACGGCTGACAACGAGCACATTTCCGGGCAATGGCGGTTATTCCAGCATAGACAACCCCACAGGTTCCGGTTCCGTTAGAACAGGAGTTTGGTACAGTTCGACTGGCAATGGCAGCGAAGATAATTTTGCAAGTATCGTAATGTCGCAAGCCAAGAGTTTTCGTATTGGCATTCTCGTAGATAATACCGACTTTCCAGACATATCTCCGGATAACCTACGAGTAAAACAGACCGTCGGCGGAAGTGCCAACACGGGTCTGATTAATTCCTATTTGCAGCCATCCAGCCCCAGCAACAGCGACTGGTACTTTTTTGATATTCTGAATGCGAAGGTCGGTGACACCTTTGTCATCTCAGGAACTAACAAGTACGGTGGTTCTGGTCCGCAAGCTTCTAATGGCATTGGCGGTATTACGTTTGACAGCACATCGTCATCCGTCCCTGAACCAGGCGCAATTGCCCTTGGTGTTGGAGCATTCTCCCTTGGCGGACTTGCGCTGGTACGAAGACGACGTCGATTACGTAAGTAACCACAACTTACCTAACTCCTCAAAAGACCGCGCAGCCAACTTGGCTGGGCGGTCTTTTTGTTTGACTTCTTGAAATAGTCATAAAATGAGCAGAACATCTAATGTACGGTTAATGGGCGCATTGTATCATATATATGTCGCTGAACGGAGAGCTCAATGCAATCCCGAAAGCTCAAAATTTGACAATTTGGTCTCAATTCTTGCTTAGGCCCCCGCCATTGCGCAAAATGAGACCAATACATATCTTACATTCTGCGTTGATCATAAACAGATCATTGCACTATCTTTTTGGGATGTCAGTTCAATCAATTGTTTGGTTGGCTGTCTAACTTGACACATATAATGTGTGACCACGATGGTCCGCACATATCTATGTTCAATGAAGCCCCATCGTAGATTTTTTCTTCCTGTAACGCATCCTTGACTATGCGGCTAATCAGGTCAGGCAACTTTGCCACATTCACACGACAATGGTGTCCTTATTCGAACCCGATCGAGATCTGATCACCTCTCGCCCAAACGGTTTAAAGCTCTTAACTACTCAAAAGTTCAGCGTATAAATTGCATTCCTTTTCTCCAATTCTGATTAGGGTCAATCAGTTTTGGAAATGAGTGCGATCCTGTGTAATTTGCAACACTCTTTTATGGCAATATGCCATTTTTTCGAAATTAAGGAATATCACATTGTCTCGCAACATGAATGCGGCTCTGGTCTCTCGCTCTGTCCACCTTTACGCAGCATTCGCCTCAGCCGCAGCCATCGCCGGATTAGTCTCAATTGGCATAATCTCCCCTGTAAAGTCCGAGGCTCAAACTTTTGGATCCATCTACGTAAGCAACTCGTCCGGTTTGCAATCCTGGGATTCCTTCAACGGCGCCTCTCAAGGCGTCAGTGCTAGCTTTAACGGAAATGGGGCGCTTGCTTTCGACGCTGCTGGTAACGCCTTCGCAATGAATTCTACGCAAACCGCACTCTACAAAATAACCACTGGAGGTTCTCTGTCCACCTTTGCCACTGGAGTCTATCCCCCCGGGATTGGTACGGATTTGAATTTTGACAGTACGGGAAAGCTATGGACAATCATTGGCTTTAGTACGGGAATGGGATACTACGATACAAGCGGCAGCTTTCATAACAACTCCGCTTTCAACAGCGCCTTCTTCACTGCATCCCTTCATAACAATATTCAGACATTTGCCATAGATGGTAGTGATAATTTTGTCTTTGCAGACACCGACGGCACGCTTTCAAGATATTCACAATCTGGGACCTCATTGGGCGTCTTTGGTGCAACAGGGCTTGGTGGAATTATAGATTTGGAAGCAGACAGTTCGGGAAACATCTATGTATCACATATTGGATCTTCACATTCCATTTTGGAATATGATGCAAGCGGTTCGTTGATCCATACATTTGCGACCACTCTTAATAACGGGAACTTAGCTGCGGACAATGCCGGCGGCGTCTACAACGAACAGGCCAATAAGATCGAATACATCAGTTCTGGCGGAACTTCAACACAGATAGTTAACGGGACCAGTAATTCCCATATTGTTTTTCGTTCATCCTCCGTCCCAGAACCGGGTGCCATTGCCCTTGGTGTTGGAGCATTCTCCCTGGGCGGACTTGCGCTGATGCGAAGACGACGCCACTCACGCAAATAATCACTACTCTCCAACTTACAGAAAGGACCGCGCTGCCATATGGCTGTGCGGTCCTTTTTTGAGGACGAGATCAAGTGCATTCGGATTGTCAAAAAACTGGGTTATGACAGTTACTCCGCAAACAACTCCACTATTGCCGCCAACACCGCTTTCTGTTCCACCTCCGATATGGTCCCAAGGTGTTTCACAAGCCGTGCTTTATCTACAGTTCGGATTTGATCTAAAACGATCTTTCCAATTCGCCCATCAAATTCACAGGGAATTCGCGTTGGGTAATCTTTCCCTTGTGTGGTCATCGGCGCGACAATCACCGTGGCAATGTGTCGGTTCATTTCGTCCGGAGAAATTACTAAGCAGGGGCGAGTTTTCTTTGTTTTTTCACTGCCTACGGTTGGATCGAGATTGACCAGGAAGACATCAAACCTCCGCGCTACCATTCCCACTCTTCATCCTCAAATTGGGTAGATGGCAGGGTGTCGCCATCAAGCAGTCTGTCTTCACCTGTTGCTGCCATCGCTAAGAATTGCTCATCCCAATTGTGGCGAACTGATTTCTGCCGACGAATAATAATTTGACCCTCCTGCGCCTCGATTTCCAAGTCGCCACTCAAGCCGGACTGTTCGATCATCGACTTTGATAACCGAATTCCCTGAGAGTTGCCTATCCGGATCAGCTTCGTCATAACTGTCGTACTCACAATATTGGCTCCCTAAGTCGTACCTATCGTAATTACATTGTAAGTCCTACATTGCAGTTTGTCAAGGTGATACGAAGCACGGGAGTTTCAGAATTGCTTTACAAATCTCAACTAGTTTGATAGAATATCAGTGTGATGGAACATAGTTTATGCAGTCTCCGTCATATAGGTATCCGGTCCATACAGGACCCTTTCTGGAGAGGAGGACGGAATGACTTCCGAAGATCCGCCGGGACGTTTTGCGACCATTTGAGTCGCCCCATACAGCTTTATAATGGGTGATCGTTCACCATTCTCGCGCACATACAGGGCAGATATGTAGATGTATTTCCGAAGTCAATTCGATTGACTCCTATGGAAAGGTCTGGAGCCGTTTAGTCCAAGGAAAACATAAGTTCCTGATCGGCTAAGCCGCAATTGCGAGTTTCGTGACGGTCACCTTTTTCAATGACTTAAAATTCAACACCATTGAACTTCATTGAACACCAATGAGTTGACTGCAAACCAATTCACCAACACATTGTTTGGGACAGCGATGTTAAACCTCTCCGCGTTGTAGACAAAGTCCTCTCCAAAGACTGTCAGCAGACAGTGTGCCATAAGTGTATTAGCCTCCAGAATTGTCATGCTATCGACGCTGAGGATAGGTCAAATCGGCAAGCTTGCCTACCTTTAGGGTTCCTTTGTCTTTCTCCTCAAACGCTACAACTGCCATCCATAGGCTCACTTGAACACGCGACACTGCCTGCTCCGGGTGCCATAGCAATGAGGGCGGGCGACATCTCCCTGGGCGGAATTGAATTCTTTCATTAATGGCCGCGCTTCCCAGCCGCGAAGAACGCGGCATCCGTTTTTGACCTTACTTTAAGGTCGGTCAAAATACAGTAGGCAACGTGTTTGGCACCGCCCTGACGTCAGTGAGTACAAATCCTTCATGGCAGATTTCTCTACTTCGCTACCAATCTTGGTGGAAACACCAAACTTGATCATGCTTCAGTAG
>CAISOI010000419.1 GCA_903886985.1 uncultured Chthonomonas sp. | reverse complement strand
CTGATGGAAGGTCATCGACTAACTCGAGGAAGAGACGTGGAACGCGAGACTTTGAAATAACTCGCAGTTGAAGGTCGATCTCTTGCCCTTCCCATGCTGTGCCGGGCAGGACTCGTTCGAATTGGATATCTCTAAGTGACAATGCCCCGAAAGCATATGAAATGACTGGCAACATCAAGAGCAATGCGGCCATGTAGTATAAGGACTGGGAGTTTACAAGTGCGGCAGAGATGATCAAAAAAAACGCTGCTATATTGATTACCCATCTCTTGAATTTCTGCATGAAATCTTTCTTCGCACGAACAGCCTGAAAGCGAATTCGGAAGAGTCCGCTAAGAGTACTATAAGTAAGTCAATATTAAGGTTTCGAACCGGTGATGACTGGAACTGTGATCTTCTGTAGGATCTCGCTTATGACAGATCTAGATGACGTACCACGAAGTCGGAATTCGGGCTTAACAATAACTCTGTGCGCCAAGACTGGAATAGCCATCGCCTTAATATCGTCGGGAGAAACATAATCGCGCCCGGAAATTGCAGCCAGAGCTTGGCTCGCGAAAAGTAGAGTCAGGGAACCTCTGGGGCTCGCTCCCAATGATATCATATCACTTTCACGCGTTGCAGTGACCACATCCACAACATATCGTTTGAGGGAAGGATCAACATAAGTGTTCCGAACCTCATCACGAATTTTGATAACGTCTGCTGGACCCATAACTGCTTCAATCGTATCTACTGTCTTTCCATGGGTTTGCTTGTCCAACATAATAAGTTCATCGTTAATGGAAGGATAACCAATATTGAGGCGTGCTGTAAATCTATCCAGTTGCGCTTCCGGTAAAGGATAGGTACCGGATAATTCGATATTGTTTTGAGTTGCCAGGACAAAAAAAGGTTCCGGCAGTTTATGGGTGATGCCGTCAACCGTCACCTGTCTCTCTTCCATACATTCTAGAAGAGCCGACTGTGTTTTCGGAGTAGCGCGGTTTATTTCATCTGCGAGAACAATGTTTGCGAATACAGGACCTTGTCGAAAGAAGAAATCTCCCGTTTTTTGATCGAAGACAGTTGTGCCGGTTATGTCAGAGGGCAATAAGTCTGGAGTGAATTGAATACGTTTGAAATCGCAACCGAGTGATCGCGCCAAAGCCTTGGCGAGCGTTGTCTTTCCTACGCCGGGAATGTCCTCAATGAGAAGGTGTCCATCGGAGAAAAGTACTGCAAGCGCGGCTTCTACAATCTGTCTTTTGCCGATAATAGCGGTTTCCACGGCGTCAACAACAAGTCGAGTCTGCCGGGCAAGGGCGACAACATCCACAGTGCTACCTCTAGGTAAACGATTTTAGATTTGTCTTACTGAGAAAGAATTTGTTCACTGACGGCAACAGTCAAAGTATAGACCACGGCGCTTTTGAAGTCAATTGAAGATGACGCTATCTGTGAAATAGATAGCAATTCTTACTATGCGTAACATTTGTAAAATGCCACGCGAATACAACTGGTATTTGACGAATTGAGTATATTTTTGGTTACATTGTAGGACAAAATAGAGCAACCGTTGGCAAGTAATTTCCAGCCAATGGCTTAAGGAGCATGTTTTGAAGAAGAGTGCCGTACATACTGGTCCGCCCGCCACTGGAGCGCCCTATTCTCCTGGGATTATCGCTGGTGATCTCGTGTTTGTTTCCGGTCAAGTTCCTCTTGATCCCAAGACCAAGCAACTCGCAGAGGGAGGCTTTGAAGAGCATGTCGTTCAATGTATCAAGAATGTGGAATCGATTCTCTTAGCCGCGGGAACGGATCTAGCCCACGTAGTGAAGGTGACCATCTTTCTCAAGGATTTGAATAATTTTGGAAGACTAAATGCAGCATATGGCAGTTTTTGGGGAGATGTTCGACCAGCTCGGTCTTGCGTCGAAGT
>CAISOI010000418.1 GCA_903886985.1 uncultured Chthonomonas sp. | reverse complement strand
TTTCAGCTTCGGCATCCTGTCGCTTCTGCTTTAAAGTCTTGGGAGCTTCCTTCAGTCGATAGTTGATCAATGCGCCATAGGGAGGATTTGATGCGTAATACATGGTCTCCCCTTGTGAGCCGGTCGTGCCGGAATAGGGGATATAAGCGTTTGCAGTTTTGATAGGAAGGATATCGCCATCCTTTTTCGGATCCAATGGAGGCATTCTCATTGAGGAGTAATCGTCCAAAATGTATATTCCCCTACCAAAGGTCCCGACGACCAAATCATTTTCTCGCTTTTGAATCACGAGATCTCTGACAGCAATGGTCGGTAGCCCTGATCTCATTCTCGTCCATGTTTTGCCGCCATCCTTTGTATTGAAGAGACCGAACTCTGTTCCAACGAAAAGTAAATTCGGGTCAATGAAATCCTCTGCAATAGAAAGTGTAGGTCCGTTGGTAGGAAGATTCGCCGCTATTGACGTCCAAGTTTTTCCTTTGTCGGTACTCTTGAAAATGTACGGGGCAAAATCGTAGTTCTTATGGTTGTCGAATAGAGCATAGACTACGTTGACATCGTGTTGGGATGCAAATAATCTGCCTACATAAGTGTTTATTGGTACGCCTTGCACCGTTTCGATTCTACGCCAATTCTTGCCTCCATCTTCCGTGACCTGGATTAGACCGTCGTCCGTGCCAACATAGATCAGTCCTTCCTGTTTGGGAGATTCTGAGATGGAGATGATGTTGCCGTAGAATGATGTGGACTGTCCTCTTGCAATAGCTTCCAGGGGCTGAATTTTGCCCATCACCTTGAGAGTATTTCTGTCGATCTCTCTTGTAAGGTCGGGGCTTATTGCCGTCCAATTGTCGCCACGGTCGTCGCTCTTAAAGAGCCTATTTCCCCCGAAATAGAGCCGTGTGTGTGAATGCGGGCTAATAATTATCGGAGAATCCCAGTAGAACCGATATGGCTTTTCGCCTTTACCCGGCTGGGGTTGAATGCCCAATCTTAGGCTTGTACGGCGATCGAATCGAACCAAACCGCCGTCTTGTGATTCGGAGTATACAGTATTTGGATCCTCAGGATCGACCTGCTGACCAAACCCATCACCGCCATTAGTAACGAACCATTCTGCACTGCCAACGCCTGTTGGGCTCTTAGATCGGGCTGGACCGCCGATACTATTATTGTCTTGTGTGCCGCCGTACACGTAATAGTAGGGCTTTGAGTTGTCTGCCGCAATTCGATAAAATTGTGTGATCGGGAGATTACTTTTGAAAATCCACGTTGTTCCACGATCAAAGGATTCGTAGACGCCGCCGTCGCATCCAGCTAGCAAGTGTTTGGTGTTGGCTGGATCTACCCACAATGCGTGGTTGTCAACGTGCTTGTTTTGTTCACCGACTGGAAGAACAGTCTTTCCACCATCAATCGAGTAGACGTTGCTAACACTTAGGATATAGATACGTTCAGACTCTTTTGGATCAGCGATGATCTGCCCATAGTACATTCCTTGCGCAAGGAAATCTCCTCGCTTTTCCCAACTTGCACCAAAGTCCGTGGATCGGTAAGTTCCACCACCTCCAGCTGCGCCTTCAACGGTTGCGTATATCATCTTGGGATCAGCGGGAGAGATGGCAAGACCAATTCTTCCAAGATCTCCTCCGGGCAATCCTCCACGGAGTTTCGTCCACGTGGCGCCGCCGTCATTGGATCTATGAATTCCACTTTCGGGACCGCCTCCAATATAAGTGAAGAAGTGTCGCCTTCGTTGCCAGCTGGCGGCATAAACAATTTCTGAGTTGCGTGGGTCTAAGATAACATCCGTAACTCCTGTGTTTTCACTTATAGCGAGCACATTTTTCCACGTTTTGCCGCCATCAACCGATTTATAAAGTCCACGCTCACCTCCGGGGCCCCAAAGCGGACCTTGTGCAGCGACGTAAACTGTATTGGAGTCATTTGGGTCGACGACTATCTTTGCAATATGCTCTGATTTGGGCAGTCCCATGTTCCGCCACGTTTTGCCGCCATCCTCGGATCGGTATACGCCGTCACCATAACCAACACTTCTTTGACCGTTTAGCTCTCCGGTGCCCACCCAGACAACGTTCGGGTTATTGGGATCAAGCGTGATAGCACCGATGGAATAAGAGTTCTCGTTATCAAAAATAGGGGTGAATGTGGTTCCGTTGTTTGTGGTTTTCCAGACACCACCAGAAGCAACTGCAACATAGTAAGTTGTGGTTTCTTCAGGATTAACTGCAAAAGCAACGACGCGTCCACTGGCAACTGCAGGACCAATAGAGCGGAAGGACAAAGCCCCAGCATCTCCTCCTCCACCGCCTCTCCCACGCCCTTGTCCTCCTCCAGCACCTG
>CAISOI010000417.1 GCA_903886985.1 uncultured Chthonomonas sp. | reverse complement strand
GTACTGAAGCTGGACTGGCGTTTTTGCCGTCGTTATCCTTCACCCAGAATAGTCCAGCCAACGAAATGCTGATTGTGCCACCCCATTGATCCATATTTTCGACCGTCTTGGTGTACTGGGTTTTGGCATCCATGTGGGTGTGAACATCAACTCGAGGCATAGAGGACGGTGGGTAAACCACCTGCTGATCTGCAAAGGCGGAGACAGCGATTGACATTAAAAGGCCAACTGCTACACGGGTCATCCATTGGTTAAGCATGAAGATAAAACACCTCCGTTTCCCCGATGCGTATTACTACATTTGCTGATGTTCAAATCAGCTTTGATACTTCGGCTATATGCCTATCATATTTTAAGAAAAGGTTCACTGGCAGCACGGGAGGATTAAATGCCTTGATTTGGATTTTGTTTAGTTAGATGGCAACGAATCTGCGAAACTCCAGTTCCATTACGAAACGGGCAGATTTTCCTATTTTGGGCTTGTGAGACTCAATTCGTAGATGTAAAAGCTTACATTCATAACACGTAAGTTAGCTCATTGGTGCATCAACTTTATCGAAATAGGTTAGTATTTCATTCATCTTGTCACTCGAACCTGAATCTCTCCATTTGGTCTTCGTCCAATTATCTCGATGCGCACTTTCGCCGTTTTATCATCCAACACAACGCCTTCGTGGAATAGAGCGTTATACAGGGTGATGTAACGTCGTTCGGTTTCAGACATATTGTCGTCTGGTGCAGCAGGGATCACCTGCAGCGGGCCATTCCCTGATCCTACAGAAAGCAATACACGATACAAAAGCACGCCCATCTCAGGAATATCGCTTCGATTGCGAACTTCACAAACATAAGCTTCAGAGCCGCTGATTGGAGCAACAACTGCCTTGCATCCGCCCTTCTGACCTATTGGCGAGATCCAATACTCACTAACGTGCTTCAGAGGTGAATCTGACACTATTGCAAAGTCTTTGTCTGAGAGCCACAGTAATTTTCGTTTCTGCCAGGCAAGATATTCTGAGCCTGGAGCTTGAAATCCCATCATATCCCATGCACCTACGTAAACATGTATCCCCTTATATGGATTTCTGGGAGCGCCGTACTTGTAGAGGTCCGGCAAGCCGCATATATGCCCGGTCTCGTGGGCTAGAGTCTGCCATCCCCACCGATCTCTGCGGCAGTCATTGCCGAATGTCACTGCGTGGCGGATCTCCTTCCCCTGGACTGAAATCCCTTCGCCTGGTGGTACGACAAAAGTTGGTGAGTTAGGGTGCCCGGGTCCAAGTGAGCCAACAACATAGACAATATCGTATTTCTTGAAATCGACGAAAGAGTCTGCCTTTGTAATGACCTCGTTCAAATACGCTTTGTGAGTCTCTGTTTTACTGCAATCATAGTTGGGCCAAGTGGTAGGGTGATCCATAGGTATCCATCGATGCACCGCATCCACCTCCAACGCCATCTTTCCATAGGATGCTTGCTTGAAGTACGCGATACCTTCCGGTACGAGCCGGTCAAAAAGTGCAGTAGTGGACTCTTCATTTACAGTGTCTGGGAAGTGGGCAAACAGCATGATCGCACGAACCCGACCAATTGGTTTCAAAGATACTCGGAAATCGGTTGGCCCCGCCCAAAGATCATGGTGTTTGGAGTTATCCGCACTGAGACCAAGGAATGAGCCTTCCGCACTATTTTGTGCGGCACTGTTGGTTTTTTGAGCAGATAAGTTGCCCGGTACAATAATAAAGACCAAAGCAATAACCAGCAAGGTCAAGCAATGATTCATCAAGGTCTGGTCTCGCGTAAATAGCATGGATATGGCTTACCTTTACTTCTGTGTTATATAAATAAAGAGACCCTAGAGGCTATTAATTGTCAAGCTAGAGAGCACTATCTAACATCGGATTTGATAGTGGTG
>CAISOI010000416.1 GCA_903886985.1 uncultured Chthonomonas sp. | reverse complement strand
CTCTCTTCTTCATGTTCGAAAAGACTTTTATTAACGGACGCGCTCTCGGTTGAGTCAGATTTCAGGATGTTTGATATTCTTGCGCCTGTTTGTACGGTTAGTTCAAATGCTTCAGTTTGGGATGCACCCAGAAGAGCTTTGCCCTTTGCAATTAATGTACTTACGGATACTGAGGTCGATGGCGTTGCGGAGAGGATAGCGTCGACTAGATCGTACCTAACGCCTTGTTCACTCAGAATTCCCGATAATCTCTGATCAAAGACGATTGTAAGGTCTGAAAGTAACTTTTCATGATTGAATTCCAGGCTGTTGACCTGTCGATAGGCGGAAACTCCTGCACTTACGAGTTTCGAAATGGGTGGCGCGGAACTATCAACAGCCAGAATCTGACCTACACCCTGAGCGGCGCGCCGTAATCCGAACGGGTCGCTGGAACCCGTTGGCAGTATTTCAAGACCCACATAGCCAACAAGTGTATCGATTCGATCCATAACCGCAAGGATGGATCCAATTTTTGATTGTGGAAGTGATCCGCCGGCTGACTTTGGCAAATAATGATCGCGAATAGCATCTCCGACGGTCGAGGACTCGCCCGCATCCATTGCGTATTCTCTTCCCATAACACCCTGAAGCGAAGGTAGTTCAATTACCATGCGACTAACCAGGTCGTTCTTGCAGAGTTCCGCTGCCTTGATCAAATCAGCGAATTCAGATGTGTTGAGGCCCCAAAACGGAGCGATCGACTCTGCCATAAGCAGAAGGCGCATCCGTTTGAGCGCGACGGTACCAAGTTTCTCTTGGAAGATCAGTTTGTCGAGCCCGTCCGCCATATCAGCGAAATTGGATTGTTTGTCTTGTGAGTAGAAAAACGAAGCATCATTAAATCGGGCACCGAGTACCCTCTCGTTTCCATCAGTCACAACTGGCAGGGCATGGTCACTTCCGTTTCGCACTGCGATGAAATTTGCCAGGAGTTTGCCATCTGCTCCCTCAACTGGGAAGTAACGTTGGTGCTTCTGCATGGCTGTTGTGAGAATGGGGCGGGGCATTTCCAAAAACTCACTCTTGAACGATCCAGCAAACGCCGTTGGCCATTCCACTAACCAGACATTTTCGTCTAAAAGTGCTTCGTCCATAATGGCAGTGCCTGACAAAGAAGTTGCGATGGACTTTGCCTGAGCTTCGATCAACTGTCGGCGTTCATCTGGATTGGCGATAACATACCGATCTCTCAGGACTGTGAGCAGATCAGACGCGTGGGGAACTTCGACTTTCGATGGTGCTAGAAATCTGTGACCCGTTGTTGTGTTTCCGGATGTCACCGTGCCAAATTCGAGCGGGACAACTGTAGAATCGAGAAGACAAAGTATCCATCTTACGGGTCGCACAAATTTGACGGAACCGTGACCCCACCGCATCATCTTCGGAAAAGTGAGACTCTTTAAACAGTCCACAAGTAAAGGTCCGACAGCTTCAACTGAAGACTTTCCAATCTCCACGACACGTGCATGTACGTATTTGCCTTGAGGAGTTTCAATTACTTCGAGGGATTGAACATCAATTCCAATTTTGCGAGCGAAGCCGATCGCTGCGCCGGTTGGGTTACCGTCTGCATCATAAGCCGCAGACTTAGCTGGACCCTTTAGCAGTTTTTCTTGATCTGGTTGACGATCAGGTACACCAGAAGCGGTGACAATCAATCTCCGAGGTGTACCAAAAACCTGCACGTCATCTGACTGTAATCGTGCATTAAGCAGACCCACGGATACGGATGCTTTAAGCTGATCCAAGGCACCAGAGATCGCGCCCGCGGGCATCTCTTCTGTGCCTAATTCAAAAACAAGTTGGGGCATTCAAAACTCCCGAAATTCCCTTAACTACAGGCAAAGGGTAACCCGTATAATAGACGTTTCACGCTCATTTGTCAACGTCTGCAAGCAGGGTAAGGGATAGAGGACGGACAAACTCGTCAATATTTCATCCAAGCGACAAAATAACTCCATCGCTTGTTTGGCGATGGAGTTATAAGTTGCTAAACGAGGTGATTTGGACTAGTTTTCTTTGATTCCAGTCCGCAATTTGTTCAGTGACCTAATGATATAGAGTTTGTTCAGTCGATCCCGGTCCAGCAGATCGTCCACGATAGATGCTCCCGTTCCAATTATGTTGCCAGTTGCATTCGTAGTACCTAAGAAGTTCGGATCATTTAGTCCAACTCGCTGATTGTAATCTAAGAAATCGGGCGGTCGAATCCTGAGCGTACTTGGATTGTTGCCTAATTTATTTGGTCCCAATGGAACGCTGACCGTCAGCAATCCGATTCTGTTGAGGTTTGTATTGCGGTATTCAACTCCGAGTTGAGTATCCCCGAACCTTCGACTAACTCCTGCGGTATAGCCTTTGTCACCAAATAGGTATTTCCCGTAGCCACCATAGACGGATGTATCGAGTGTTGGAATATAGTGGCGCAACTGCCCGACAAATGTGGTGGACTTAGTATTGGATCCGTCATTTTCCTTGAGCACACCGAAAACCGCTCTGCCTTGAAGCGATGAGTTAATCGGAGAGACAACTCCCTCAAGCACGCCGCCGTCCCATTTACCAGGGAATCGTCCCGCTGAGGCTCGGATAAATGCATCCCCTGCACCAGTAGCCGCGCTTATCGCGAATCGGTCCATTTCATTTGTACGGGATCTTAACGGTCCAATGCCGGATAGTGTGGCTCTCACTTCGGACCCGATTCCCTTATAGAGTGGTGTAAGGATATCTGGTCTAACGTCTATGCCCCCGCCAACGACGAAATTATCCGTACCGACTTCCGCGTTTACCGCCGGGCGAATAAAAAGGTCGGATTTCAGGTAGTTGCGCGGACCAACGGCGAAGTCCATTTGGTGGGCTGCAGAAGCGAGCCGTTTACCACGTTTGAATTTTAGCCGTTCCCCGAATACATTGGTATCCAGAAAACCCATTAAGAACTGTCGATAATCTTCCGCAGTCACCGAAATTGTGATTACGGGAATTGAAGATCTCAAAATTGTGATGTCGTACGTTCCGATTGATCGCGGAACATGGGTAGCAACGGCTCTTAAAACAACACTAAGAGCATCCATTTCGCTGTGTGCATAACTTCTATTTTCATATTCCACGGCAACGACCCCGCCGAGCTTATTACTCGTGCCGACAGTGATGTTTTCCAGTTTGGCATCTACCAGGCTGGTGAGTACGGACTGTGAAATTTCTGATGATCTTAATTTGCTTGCATCACCCATGGGCGGTAATGCATCCGAGTCCGGGGATTTTTCACGAACTCTATTCGAGAGCGGTGCAGTGAACCCGGCAATAACGCCCCAACCGGTCTTTCGGTGCTCCACCATTGCACTGGCGCCACGATAATGTGCCCGCAGCCCGTAGTTGATGGTATCGGTGTCGCGCTCTCCTACAGCATCAAAAATTGGAGTGAGTGCAAGTTCAATTCCTCCGTACGGTTTGGTTCCAATATCGGATCGGCGAACAAAACCGCCATTGACTGCAACTCTTCCGGACATAAAGTGCTTGCCAATGACTGCAAAGAATGAGTTAGGAGTAGAAAATTTACTCGCTTCAAAGACGCCGACCGCAAAAGATGGGGTCATCCCTCGCTCTTGAAGAAACTGATATTTAGCATTTGCCGTCAAGTCCGATTTCTGATGCAGATTGCCAACATCAACACCAAATTCGAGATTTGGAAACATTCCAAACGACAGTCCATAAGTGGTGGAGTTACCCAATTCGGAGCGCACATCGGAGTTGCGGGACGAGAAATACCCCGCACGGAATTCCCCATTTGCAGTTACATCCGACGAAGGCAATCGAATCAGTCCCGTCAATCCTGACATCGAGAGAAAACTCTTTGGAGTGACAGGAGGAGCATCCTCTTGGTAATCTCGCTGGCACATGGAACTGCTATGAAAACTGCAAATCAAAAGGGAAGTAAGTCCCACCAAACGGTTCGTGCGCATAAGGTTCTACTCCAGAAAAAGATGGATGATTGATTGATAAGGAAACATAGCACAAATGAGCCTTGGTGGTCAAAGCATTTGGCATTGTTCCTGAAAGAATCTAACTCTATGATGGGTTGCATGAGGTTGAATTGGAGACTTCGTGACAAAAAAGTGACCGCTAATCAAAGATTGACGAGCGGCCACTTCATATTTTTCACCCCGCAGCTATATGCAGCGCAAATGCGAGGAGCGGGATATATTTTGCGGATTACTGAGTGCCGCCACCAGCACCAGTGACGCAGCATTCTGTACACGATCCTGTACGGGCATTAGCAGCACCTGTTCCAAAGTTAACTGACAATGTAAACCCATCTTGTAGCGTAGTGATGCGATTAGTTGGCGACGAGTAGGCGTAGCTATACGTAACTTTTTGACATTGTGTATTTGGAAGTTTTTCCGCCTTCACATTCAATTTTGCGTAGAATGGCTTCTTAACCGTATGGCTGGCGGCATAATTCAACGGAAATTGCAATACACCATTTCGGCAGTTTGCCTGACTTATGACAATAAACGTTACAACGATTTTTCCAAGTCCATCTTTGACGTTGAGTGACAAGCATGTTTTGGTTCTGGCCGTTGCCTCTTCGGTAACGAGGTTAGAAAGGAAACTGTCATAAATTACACCAGTACCATCAGAGATGGTCATTGATGTGAAGGAGACACCATTCACAGTCCACGAAGTGATTGTAACGTTCGTACCAACGGTCAGGATAGACTGAATAAATGCCGCATATTCAGCTAAGTCAGCTGGCGTAATCCCTGGGCTTTTTGACAAAAGGATTGCGGTCAAGGTCGTTGGGGTGCCGGGATCTCCAGTTGCGATATAGGCAAGATCAGGATTAGACGCATTTGCAACTAGCCCAGCTACAGTTCCAGAGGTCACCTGAGTGGTGGTTCCGACTGAGACAACCTTAACCGGACTGGTTGGGTAGGTGGCAGCAAAAGTGTTCACTGCCTGAGTGATCAACTGATTCTGTTCGGTTGCAGTATAAACCTTTGCCGAACTCGATCCACATCCCGTGAGACCCGCTGCGCTGACCATTCCGCCTGCGAGGGCAACTCCGCCAATAAATTTACGACGGCTCAGTCCCTCAGCGTTCAATACGACTTTATCGTTACTACGTCGTTCCATTCAAAAATCCTCCTCTTAGCATCGGTGGCCAATAGTTAGGGATAAATGTGATGATATCCACCTCATATCAGCCATTCGTCATCACAAGGGTCTGCAAAGTTTGCTCAGTCACTTGCCACTTGGAAATATTGATCACAAAAACTGCAATCACACACAATCAGACATTAGCATACCCGAAAGTATGTTTCGATACAAAGTGAAATAGTTAACATTCAGTGAAATTATTCTGCCTTATGTCGGAGACCTAACACTAATGTCCATTTCTCCATAATTCTGAAGGATTCCTGCAAGATACGTGGAACTTTGAATACTACTTATACCTAATGGGATGTTCTTTTCAATGGATAATGCGAATTTATGCTAGCTAATATTCTGTCAGGTGCCGTGCAGGGCATCGACGCTTACACTATTACTTGTGAAGTCGATATTTCAACATCAAACCCAATTTGGGCGATGGTTGGTTTGCCGGATGCAGCCGTTCAGGAGAGTCGAGAGCGTGTAAGGTCTGCCATCCGTAACTCTGGATTTGACTTTCCTCAGCGTCGAATTACGATAAACTTGGCACCAGCCGATACGCGCAAAGAGGGTCCTGCGTTCGATCTGCCAATTGCTGTCGGTCTGTTGGTAGCATCGGAACAGTTAAATTCTAAGATACTTAAAGAGACTTTGGTGATCGGTGAGCTCTCTCTGGATGGCTCGGTTCGGCCCGTTTCCGGAATTTTGCCAATTGCTTTAAACGCCCGTGCGTCGGGAATAAAGAGGATGATCGTTCCGGAAGCCAATACGTCTGAGGCGGCGATTGTGGGTGGTCTAGACGTCTATCCCGTGAAAAGTCTTAATGATGTGGCCCAGGTATTACAACTTCCAGAGACCCGCGAACCAGTCAGCCTCGACCCTGAGCTCCTGTTACCAGAAATTCCCCCTTACTCTGTTGATTTTTCTGATGTTAAGGGGCAGCTTAATGTGAAAAGGGGCATGGAGATTGCTGCTGCAGGCGGACACAACCTTTTGATGATCGGTCCTCCCGGAAGTGGGAAGACTATGCTCGCCCGTCGGTTACCAACGATTTTGCCGCCTCTCAGTGTTGGTGAAGCGTTAGAAACCACTAAGATTTACAGCGTCAGCGGGCTGCTGACTCAAGGCACATCCTTAATTACAACGCGCCCTTTCAGGTCGCCTCATCATACGCTCTCCAATGCGGCGCTGGTGGGTGGTGGTTCGGTTCCGAGACCGGGAGAAGTGAGTCTTGCCCACAACGGGGTTCTCTTCTTAGATGAGTTGCCCGAATTCAAACGTGACGGTTTGGAGGTATTGCGACAGCCTTTGGAAGATGGCATAGTTACAATTGCACGAGTGCAGGCTTCGTTCCAATATCCTGCGCGTTTCATCCTTGCCGCGGCAATGAATCCTTGTACTTGCGGTTATTATGGTGATGCTTACAGAAAGTGTACTTGTAACGAGTCGATGGTGCGCAAATACCAACAGAAAATTTCTGGACCGTTATTGGATCGGATCGATTTACACATAGAGGTTCAGCGTCTCGCCGAGGAGGAGTTGGTTACATACCCTCCAACCGAGACCTCAACGGAAATCAGAAAACGGGTAATTGCCGCCCGCAATGTTCAGCTCTCAAGATACGAAGGGCGCAGCTTCTATTGCAACGCTCAGATGGGATCGAGGGAGATCAAGGAGTTCTGCATTCTGAACAAAGACGTCATAAATGTGCTTCGAGCAGCGATCCAACAGCTTTCATTGTCTGCGCGTGCCTATGACCGCATTATTAAAGTTGCGCGAACTCTGGCGGATTTGGGAGGATCGAGCGATATTGAGGTGGGACATATTGCTGAAGCCATTCAATATCGCTCGTTGGACAGAAAAATGTGGGCTTAATCGTCGAAGGTGTAAAGCCCCGCCGCCTCGGCTGCCTCGTAAGGTGCCCTCGGGAGCTGCGTGGCGTACTTGCCACCGCTCACATCCACCATCGTGCCCGTAATATATCCGGCAAGATCACTCGCTAAGAAACAGAGTAAGTTTGCAACCTCGCTTTCGGTCCCCCATCTTCTAAGCGTTAAAGTGTCGAGCAATCTTCGCTTACGCTCGGGAGCGGACTGCGCGAAGTCATTTATTCCGCTTGGGATCATGCCAGGCGCATAACAATTGACCGTGATGCTGTAGGGCCCTAATTCTCCTGCAAGAGCGCGCGTGAAGAAGTGCACTCCCGCCTTGGTTGCTGCATAGGCGGACCCACCTGCGGTTGGCATAATTGCTGCAAATGAGGCTGCATTCAGGATGCGCCCAGACCTCTGTGCTTTCATTGTAGGAATGACTGCCTTGCACATCAAGAAAACCCCCTTTAGGTTAATGTCAGAGTTAAGATCCCAGGCTTCTTCGGAAAGTGTCTCGACATTTCCCGCAGGCGCTACGCCCGCATTGTTGATGAGAACGTCGATTCTGCCATTGGATTTTACGATCTCTGCAACCATTGCGTTGATCTGGTCTGAATTGCGAACATCGCAGAGAAATTGTGATCCTGCCCAGCCATTCTGGGCGAAAACAGTTGCCACGTCCTGAATTAGTTCTTGATTAATATCAGTTACGACAACATGTGCTCCCTCCGCCGCAAATGTTTCTGCGATACATCGACCGATTCCACGACCGGCTCCGGTTACTATCACTACTTTGTTTTTCAGATCAATTAACATTTTCACATCCCTTTCTCTGCTGCAGCCAATCTAAGAAGCGCGGAAGGCTGGAGCGTAATCCTGCGGCAATATCGGGTGCGGCAAGGAGAGACCAAGCGATCTCTTCCCTCACAATGATGATTCCGTCTAATTCATCATAATCTGGCGATAGAGCTGCCATGCCCGTTTCCGTCAATACTCCTCCGAAGACTTGTTGGGCCTCGGCGTTGCGAAAAGGAGGATTGCGGCTGAGGTCCTGTTCGTAAAAGAAGTAGGGAGCAGAACATATAACGAGTTCACCATCCAGTAGATTATCGAATATGTCGTGCTTGGAAAGTCCAATCTCTTCCTCGATCTCTTTTAGCGCGCCTTCGTGGTAACTCAGTGAAACTCCGTTGTTATCGACCGGAATGTGTCCTGCCACGGTCATATCCCAAAAACTTGGTGAGTCTGCTTTGGAGGAGCTTCGTTTTTGAAGCAGGATCAATCCTGATGGGGTAGTTAAGCCCACATGTGCCGCCCGATGACATAGACCACAGAGATGGAACATCCATCGAACTCCATACACTCCGGTTTCAGAACCATCCGCTCGGACGAGTGCAAACGACTCCGAACAGTCTTTTTCATCAGGCTCCACCAGTTGTTCCCAAATCTCCTTGTGTGTGTCGAAATCGCACTGCGAAAGGTTCCAACCGTATCCTATAGAGTTGCGACTTTTTCTGAGGTCGTTAAGTTTATCGAGGCTGAGCTGTTTCAATTCTGTACTGGCTTTCGAACAAAGTGGTCAAATTTTCCACCCACCGTTCTCATTATGATGTTGACGACGAACGATTTTATGCCGCGCTTAATTCGAAATGTCACTGCGTCCGACTCTGTTGCTTTTTCCCATTTCGCCCACGCCTTCAAATAGTTTTCTGAGCCATTGATCATTACTCCACCAATGGCTTGAACGAGATCTCCTGACTTAATGCCGACTTTCGCGGCGGCGGAACCTGGTTTAACTGTCCCTACCGGCAACCCCTTATCTGTTAGTCCAACATCGTCCAACCCGAGATCGACTGGTTCGCCACCGGTGAGTACTGGCCTCAGAGTGTCTAACTCGTCTAAAAGTTGTTTGACGTACATGTCAGTATTACGGTCCGTTGTATTCGACTGGGCATATCGCCCTGCAATCGTAAACAGTGTTTTGGTCCATGGGAATTCGGCGAGGGTGTTTCGTTTTAGTGCCGACGAAGACCACTGATCGAATTTCTCCAAGATTGTGACGGCGGTGACTGCTGCAAGCGACTCACGAATCGCATCATTCCAGTTGCTCACCGGCAGATAATGTAGATCGTCCTGTACATATTCGTACCAGACAAAATGCTTGTTCATGCGATCCTTTGCAGAGCCAAACGACCGACTGAGGTGGTTTTGGGCAAAACCTGTCGCTGCAATGGTCATGGCATATCTAGTTTCGAAATAGGGATTGGACTCGATCGACAAGGTTCCAATTGGAAGCGTCACAGCATTAAATTGCGATGCGCCTGTCGAGTTGGCAAAGGCATTGAGATTGTTAAAACCCAGACCACTCACATAGAGCCGATAGTCAGAGGTGTTCGCCCCAAAAAATCCGTTCGTTTCCGCTAATAGGCGGGACCAGTCCCCCGCGACATTGACACCGGCAATTGCAGTGTCGAAGCTTGTCTTTTGGTTCGCAATTGCCTCTGCAAGATTGAGCTTTTTTGCGTCGTCCTTAATGCTCGTATAAAATGTAGTTGCAAGCGAAGGATTGTGACTATTCAATGGGGGTATGTTGGTTGGACTATCTAGATCGGGGAATTTTCCTAGTTGGACAATCCATCGGTAAAGATCACTGGTGGATGTTCCAGAAAGTCGCAAAGTTTTAAGTAATTCACGGCTTTTCGAGTTGCCTAGCGCCTCAACAAATGAGTTGTGCTGCTCGGAATAGGGCGTTTTGAGGAAGGCACCGCTTTGATCAGAGGCTAGGCCTTCTAAAATGCTTAATAGTTCCACATTTGGATTGATTGTGATAGCGAGTTGAGGAGCTTGACCACAGCTGATTAAAGGCATGGATACAATCGCTAACAGAGTTAAAACGGCCCCATAGTTAATTTGCATCCATGCTCTCCCGACTTACTTGTCGAAGCGGTGCGTTGTGCTTACTTCTTTAGATATTTATCCAAGAAAGAGACAATGGTCTCAAAGCTTCGAATTCGATTCGGCAACTTTGCGATTCCATGTCCCTCGTCTGGGAAGAGCAAATATTCGACGGGTCGATTGTTCGCTTTCACTTTGGCAACAATCTGTTCCGACTCGGATTGCGGAACGCGTGGATCATTTGCTCCTTGGATAACAAGAAGTGGAGCTTTAATCTGATTGGCATGTAGGGCAGGGGATATCTCGTCCATGTATACAGAGTCTTTTACAGGGTCGCCATATTCAGCAGCTCTAAGTGCGCGTCGATAAGGGGCGGTATTTGCGAGGAACGTTTTGAAATCCGTCACACCAAACATATCAATACCCGCAGCAAAACGATCGGAATAGTGCGCCATCATTGCTAGTACTGCAAAACCGCCATATGATCCGCCAAAAATTGCGACTTTCTTACCATCCAGTTGAGGTTGTTCACCAATAAAGTCAACTGCCGCATTCAAGTCCTTAAGTGCATCCCATCTTTTGGGACCATTGTCCGAAGCGAGATATGTTTTTCCATAACCTGCGCTGCCTCGAATATTGGGAGCGAGAACAGCATATCCTCGGCTTACAAAATACTGATAGATAGGGGTGAAGAGGGGCTTTTCCTGCGCCTCCGGCCCTCCGTGGACACTCACAATTGTCGGAATTGAGTGATTATTAGATGCATTCTTAGGTAGGAACAGAAATGCTGGAATCATCTTTCCATCGAATGATTTGTACTTGATCAGCTTTGGTGCAACGAAAACACTCGGGTCTATTCCAGCTTGACTACTGCGGGTCCATTGCTTCCATTGGCCGCTCGCGAGGCTGAGAGAATAGATGTCAGTACTATGGGTTGGAGTGCTCAGTCCGAAACAGAGATTTGTGCCATCCCCTGAAAAATCGCCAAGTGTGACATTTCCTCGAGCATGAGGCGGCAAACTTAAGCGCTTGGATTTTAAGGTATCCCATATTTCCAAATCCTCGTAGCCATCTCTGTTGACAACATAGGCAAGATATTTGCCATTGTTCGACATTACTCCGCTGCCAACTTCATGGTCCTCCTCGCGCACTATGCTTACTTTCGCGCTGGCGACGTCTACATTGCCGATTGCTGTAATCTCTCGGTCCAAGTCTGTAATCAAGAAAAGCTTTTTGTCATCCGCACTAAACCCGATAGGTATCAGTTTAACTTCCCCTGTGTGCTTAGCGACTTGCTTCGACTTCCCGGTAGCGACATCTACTAAAAACAGGTCTGTATCAACGTTGGAAGAAAACAAATTAACTGCGATTGTCTTGCCATCATGGGAAAGTGCTACTGGTTGATAATTTCCATCTCCCAAGCGAATCAACTGCTTTTTGCGGGTGGCTACATCTAGGACGTAGCTGTCGAAAAATTCTGGATTACGCTCATTGGACGAATAAAAGATCTTCTTTCCGTCAGGAGACCATCCACCCCATTGGAATCTGATCTTGGTGTTGTTAGTCAGCTCGATTAGCTTTGTCCCGTTGGAGTTCACGAGATAAAACTGAAATTGCTCTGTACCATCCTTGTCTGCGACGACTGCTATCCATTCGCCAGTCGGTGACCATGCAGCACTAGAAATACTGCTGCTAAAGAAGGTCAACTGGTCGGGCCACAAGTCATTTAATTTCACTCTGTAAAGTTGTGAAGTGCCCGTCAAGGTCGTTCTGAAAGCAACCTGTTTGCCATCAGGAGAGATTGTCGGGCCAAGAGCGCCCCTGATCTGAAGATATTGACGCAGCGGATACTGTGGCGGAGTTTGCGCTAATATGCATTGCGCAAACAATAAACAAATGGCTGTGGATAGCAATCGTCGCATTAATAGGGATCCTTATGGAAGCAATTCGTTGTCGGCAAACCAAAGCTTTAGCTCGACGGCGGCAGTTTCTGGTGCATCTGATCCGTGAACAATGTTTGCAGAAATACTGGTCGTGTAATCCCCACGAATAGTTCCAGGCAGTGCGTCTTCGGGTTTGGTGGCTCCCATCATTTTGCGGGTCAAGGTTATCGCTTGATTCCCTTCCCATGCCATCGCCACAACTGGACCGCTTGTGATGAAATCCACAAGCTCTGCGAAGAAAGGTCGTTCTCGATGGACTTCATAGTGCTTTTCTGCGATTTCACGAGATGGTACTAGCATTTTTAGCCCGACAAGTTTGAGACCACGTGTCTCGAATCTTCTGATTACTTCGCCGACTAATTTTCTGTCGACACCATCAGGTTTGATCATAATATACGTACGTTCCATTGTAGCTCCCTATCTATATGCGCACTTGCGCTAATGACCTCGATTATACCTTAGTAAAATTGTCTAAAACCCTTCACCTTTTGACGTGGAATTGAGAGCAGTGCTCCGAACTCGATCTGTGTTTTTCTTCCGACGCCATCGATAATGGTATCATTAACTAGCACTTACACTCGGAATTACACAACCGTTGAAGTCCGTGGTACAATTAGTGAAAATTTGCACAATCTTTCAACGTACGGCAACGTAAATGGTTTTAGAAACACAAACTTCTCGTAGAGTCTCTAACTTTTCAGTTGGTGTTCTACTTTTTAATCTTGTCGTCATCCTCGGTGGGGCACTGGTTCGGGCTACGAAGTCTGGGGCGGGTTGCGGTGCACATTGGCCCCTTTGCGATGGTCAGGTTGTCCCTGGTCTCCAAACTTTCCATCAGATGGTTGAATTCAGTCACCGGATGCTAGTCGGTGTGGGCATGTTATTGGTGCTATGGCTTTACATTCTGGTTCGGAAGAATTTTCCTGCTGGGTCTCAAGCACGAAGTGCAGTTACAGCCACCGCGATCTTTACCCTTTCCGAAGCGCTGATTGGCGCAGCACTTGTCTTGTTTAAGTGGGTTGGAGCAGATCAATCTGTGCAACGTGTCTTTGCGGTCTCTGCTCACCTCATCAATACCTTTTTGCTGGTAGCGAGCCTTGCCTTGACTTACTGGTTTACAGCCGGCAAACCCACGTTGGTTTTTAAAGGGCAAGGGAAGATTGTAATGTTCGCTCTGACCAATCTGTTTGTCAGTGCAATCATTGGTATCAGCGGAGCGATAACAGCACTTGGAGACACTCTGTTTCCTGCAAAGAGCACAGCGGAGATAGGTAGGGTGGTAGCATCGAAGGCCCACTTTATCGAGAAGTTGCGTGTTGTCCATCCAGTGATCGCTATTGTTGGCTTAATTATCATTATCTTATCGATCACGAAATTGATGCGTACCTGTCATTCAGATGAAGTTAAGAACTTTGCATTTTTGTCAGGTATTCTTGGTGTATTGCAAATGGGATTAGGATTCTTCAATCTCTATTCCCTTGCTCCTTTGACCCTGCAACTTGCACATTTGCTGGTTGCGGATGTTTTTTGGATATCACTGGTGTTTCTCGGCGCAGCCTCGTTAAGTGACCACGGCAAAGTGGAAATGGGCGGCGATAGTATCGTTTTAAGCGCTGAGCCCGGAAGCGCCGTCGCAACAGGAACCAGTAATTGAGTGTAAATAGTGCAGCAGTGAATAGTGTCGAAACAATCATGCAGGCGACATGGAAGGACTATTTAGTTCTGACAAAACCTCGAGTTATAAGCCTATTGCTATTTACAACACTCGCCGCCATGTTCGTTGCTAAGGATGCAAACCACCCAGTCTCCATAATTATGTTCTTGGGCGTTGCTATCGGTGGATACATGTCTGCGGGTGCCGCTAACGCATTTAACATGGTTTATGACAGTGATATCGATCGTCGGATGGAGCGAACAACAACGCGACCTACCGTGACGCATGTAATCAGTGTGCGGGATGCTCTGATATTCGCGTTCGCACTTGAGATTTGTTCGTTTGCAATACTTACCGCTTCAGCAAACGTGCTCGCAGCATCTCTGGCATTAGCGGGCTTGCTGTTTTATGTGTTTATTTACACCATGTTGTTAAAACGACGGACATGGCAGAACATCGTAATTGGTGGGGCTGCAGGCTCGTTTCCACCTCTGGTTGGATGGGCTGCTGTCGCCGGAAGTCTCAATGGATATGCTTGGCTCCTGTTTGCAATTATATTTGTTTGGACCCCGGTTCATTTCTGGGCGTTGGCATTGCTGATTAAAGATGACTATGCGAAGGCAGGAGTGCCAATGCTCCCGGTCGTGAAGGGTGATAAAGCTACTGTCACTCAAATCATCGGCTACGCATTTGTAACGGTAATCTGCACCATAGCT
>CAISOI010000415.1 GCA_903886985.1 uncultured Chthonomonas sp. | reverse complement strand
GTTGTCGTTGTCAAAGCCCCTGATGAGTTTACAGAGACTCCACGTAACTCTCCTTTTACGAAATCAGTTTTAGCCGTCTGCTTCCATAGCATTGGCACTCTACCAACAGGTTTTTCTGCAGTTCCCGGTGGAGTTGACGGGAGTTCGGGTCGCTCTGCTGGGACAACTGTATTACCAATTGCAGGTGTCGCGACTGAGTCCGCCACTGGACCCACATCCTTGGACGATTTTTTAGGATTCTTGTTAGTAACATTACCCTTTTGAAGAAGGAGTTCTTCGGAGGGAATTTCACTTGCCAAAACAGAATTGTCTAGTTTGAAGGTAGAGCTAAACGCACTCGCCAGCTCGTTGTCTAAAGATTGTATGTTCGACGGATTGAAGCCCGCTGGCGGAAATCCACCCGGTGCCCCTGGCTGTCCCGGGGTGGCCCCACTGTCCATGGTGTTCTTCTTCTGAACTTGAACTGTGATCAATTGCTGACCAGAAACCACGTAATCTGTCGGAACAGTCACTTTTATCTCGTCACGTTCCAGCCTTACCCCGCTTGTTTTGGACGAACGCATCACCGAATCTAAGTGTGTTGGAAGTAAGGAGAGCCTTTCGCCATCCACATTCACAGCAGATGAGGTTAAGAGTATGCGAGCAGTAACCTCGTTATTCTTTTCTTTCTGCTCGTAGCGAGTCAACATCTGTTTAATGTTGGTTGGTGGCAATTGGTCTGAGCTGCTCGATTGAGGACGGAAGGATATTCCCCCGAAAGAGACAGCAGATGGAGCTGCCCCGCCTTTAACTTGAATAACATAACGTCCATTTGCTATGTTGTTTGGTAGTTGCATCGGCACAATTTTGGTCACTGCGGGCAACTTATATGGTTTAAGCGTTAGGATCAGCGGAATCGTCTGGCCAGGCTCATATTTCCCTTCATTAACGGATACTTTTTCGACCTGAGCCGTCTGTTTACCGGAATATATCTCGACCTTAATATTTGCACTCAATACGCCCACTGGATAAAACGGGTTGGACGTCAATATTGCAAGGAGATCATCCAAATCGGCGGTGGCGGCACCGTCAATTGCCTTTGCATCGAAACAGATATTAGACCGCGTAATTTTGCCAAAACCTTCGATATCGACAGTCGTTGAGATTTTCGCCATTGCTGGACCGGGAACGGAACGAATTTCGGAGATTGAAGCCCCAGCCACCGTACTTACGAGAGCAGAATAAAGGTTAGGATGTGTCGCAACCTGTGAGCGGAATACTTGTGACCTACCTGTTGTTAAGTCTTTGACGTCCACGGTCATCGGTATTAATCTGGGTGGCTTGCCCAGGGTACCGCCGACAGAAAAGAGTCTATCCTGTGTTGAGGAGCCAACTATTGGTCCAGGTCCACAAATTTTGTAAGACGCAGACGTGAGGGGGTAAACATCATATACCCAGGCCGAACACAACGCGGCGTCAATTGGTCCTATTCCCATAAACGGGTGACCGAACCCCAGAAGTTGATTTCCTTTCCTATAGGTAACAGTACCAAATGCACCCATCGATTGGTCTCCAGACACAAGCATCACTCCAAATGCTGCCCCAGGTGCAAGCGTGCTACCTTTGAATGCGGGATCCCGCTGCCCAGCGACACCTTGAATTAGCTCAACATTGTACGGCTTCAGCAGATTTGCCAGTTTTTCACGTATAATCGGCGACGCACAATTAAAGGACGCAAAAGTGGTACACCGATGCATGACTAATGTAGACTTTGACGATCTTAGAGCGCTCGATTCAGGAACGTTGGTTACAACGCGAGTGATGGTTCTGCCTTGAATCCTTAAGGGAGTTTTGAGCGAGTAAGTATGTTCGATATTGGAACTAAATCCGGATGTCTCTAAGGTAGGTAGTTTTGGATCCCAAGAATCGAGCATGTCTTCGATGGGTGTCACGCCGCCAAGTGGTTCTTTAGAGTTGGGTTCACCCTGCGAAAAAGCACCAATTATCTTTCCGTTAATGTAAACCGGACTACCACTCATACCGTGAATGATATAAGCCCCCCTCGAGGTCATTGGTCCGCCGCTCATTTGCACCAGGATCATATCGTGACCAGGAGCAGCGAGACTGCCCTTCTTG
>CAISOI010000414.1 GCA_903886985.1 uncultured Chthonomonas sp. | reverse complement strand
TGAGGCTCACGAGCTAAAAAATCTTTTACGCCTTGGCTTACTGGTTGACCTGGCACTACTGTCATATTTTGAGCGAACCATGAAGATGTATTAATTTGCGAATTATTACCCAAACTATAAGGAGACGACTCTCCAAAATTGGTATTAGCAAATAAATACCCATTAATCGAACCGGATCCAATTGCGGTGCCGTCTACACCTGTGACCCCCACACTGAATGTTTGAGCTCCAGTTGTTGTATCAAAACCTTTTACGAAATTTTCAATCGCTCCATATATCGTTGAACCATCCTTGGAGATACTAATACCATCTGCGTTGCCCGATGAGATCGTTTTCATCACAGCACCATTGGTTGCATTTATTTTCAAAATGGTGCCTGAATTTAATGTGGTTACCCATAGATTTCCATCGGATGGGTCTGTAGTTAGACCATGGGGGGTACTGATCCCAGTTGCAAGAGTGGAAATTAAGCTCCCGTCATTGTTCAGCCTTTCTATTGACCCTGCATTCCAGTTGGCTTCAAAAAGAGTCGACCCAGAAACCGTCATAGCTCGAACATCATGACCAGGCACAACAGTGCTGATGTTACTTGAAATAGTTTGGTTATCTACATCATTGAATTGATAGAAAGTTTGGTTTCCGTAGTTGAATGTGAGTAGTTTGCCATTCGGGTTGATCACGACGCCAAGTGGTCCAATATTACCATTAGGGGCAAATCCCGTTACTACAGTTGAAAGACCAAATCCTGCGTTACTTCCAGCAGAAGTTAGGGTCAATTGGGCGTGGGAATCTGCTAACGGTGTAATCAAGGCAAAGCCTGATAACAATACTTTAAGTAAGCTTGAAATACGCATCTTTTTCTCCGGTATGACGGACAAACACTGGCCATGTTTATCAAAATAAAAGCACTTGTACATCAGCTGGTCATAATGCATTAGTCGTAGTCAGTCGACAATAGCATTTAAAGTAGATTGCAATGCATACCTATGTGGCATAAAATCTGATCATAGTCTCGCCGAATTTTCGAACACAAACCCGTTTCATCCTACCTCATTTGAGATGCATAATGTCAACAATACGCTGCCTCGGAATAACTTCTTAAAATCGTTACATGTGCCTTATATGAAGACCTAACAGAATGTTGAACTCTCAAATTTGAGTAGGTCAGCTCAATCCCGTCCCGCAATAACGACTGGTGTCACTTCAAACTTAAGACAAGTACTAGTGTACGGAAGTAGATTGGACGCGCCTGTCGTGTGGCGACTCCGGCGCGAAGAGCACAACGATTTGCATCATGTCAACGTGCAGGCGAAGCTATGATTTATAAGGTAGATCCCCATATAAGGTCAGAATATTGCGAAGTAAGTGCCAATTTGATATCATAATAAGCCTTCGATAGTTCAATAATTCGGATACACTAAGCGTACACATTGCCGCGAGCAACAATGGGGGCGAATCGATGAAACTGAAAACAGATGTGTCATCTTTGCTCACAACTTTGGTACTTGTCGCACTGTATGGAGCAATTCTAAATACCCAGTGTGTTGCAGATGTTTTTGACAACGATCCTCGATTGAATGTTCCTGTCACGGTTCACGCCATTAATGTCCCCATGCGAGATATTCTTGCTGAGATTTCACAACAGACCGGCGTCACTATTTTTGCAGACAATGAAGTTGCTGATGATAAAGCCTCCGTTAACGCATTGAATCGAAAAGCCGCGGACCTTCTACACGCAATCCTGCCAGTCTTCCATTACGTGGTGTCTAAAGGTGCCAACTCCAAAGTGAGTGCTTATTCAGTGCACACCGACAGCATCTACCAAAACAAGTGTACGACTGAACACCGTGCGAGATCCGAAGCAATTGCTTCGCAGATTCTCATTGAAGGTGCAAGCTTCGAGAAATACAGTAAGCTGACAAATGACGAACTGGAAGTTGAATCCGCAAGGATTCAACAGCAAGTTACAGCCAATAAGGAGCCCGCAGACATCCAGCGGCTTCGAACAGATCTCGCGGTGGTCCAGACTCTTAGCAGTCCGAATGTTTGGCTGAGAACCCTATATAACATGCTCTTAAGGCTTCCTCGAACGCATCTGGTTAAGGCAATTGATAAAGATGGAATATGGTTCTACTTTCCCGGGGATGGAATTGGTAAAACAGTTGATTCCGAAAATATCATTCCTCAAGAAGTTATAGACCAAGCACAACGACTGACACGAGACAATCCATCGCTTCCGTCCATTTACAGAAGTAGTGCCATTCGGTCCATTCGTTTTCACCTTTATTCCTGTTTCCATAGAGATACGCCTCTGCAATGGGAACTCTCGGTGGCTCAAGGACAAAGTAGGTTCACGACAGCCATCAGACAGTCAGGAGGATTGCCCTTAGCCCTGGCCGAGGGAGTTTTGAGACCGTCTTTGGAGGCAAACAATCGTGATCGCAATGGATCCCAAAATAAGTTGAATTCAACCATCGATGTGATCCCGCCCTTTATGGAGTCGTTGGGATATTACGCGGACAACGGGGAGCGCACGTGTCGCCTAGGTGATGTTCTATCTGCTATCAGTGAAAAGGTGCCATTTGATTTTGTGGCGGACGGGTTTTGGTCCGGTCACTTTCGGTTCGAGGAGTTCCGGAATGTTTCGTTAGAAGAATCACTCTCACGAATTACCAAAATGGCTATGCGCAGTTGGCATGAAACTAATGGATTCCAGACGTTCGGTCCTTCGAATGTCTGTGAGGAGAGACAATATGAGCCACCTGCGACACGATTAACCCATTGGTTAGAGCTTTTGGATCACAGCCAATTTACTATGGATGAATTTGCCGAACTTGCTACACTACCACAAGGCAAGTTAACTACGTTGGTGGAGATGTCCCGTTTTGGGGTCGTTCCCCCATTTGTGGCGCAACTCCAGATGGCAAAATCACATTTGGAATTGTGGAATGGATTTGACAGAACCATGCGTCGACTGGCTTACAGTGAAGGTGTGGCATATAAAGATTTGCCTGCTAACTTGCAAAGATTTTACTTAATAGCAGCAACAGATCCTGCCATGACACAATATACTCAACTGATCACCGATGCCTCTGCCGTTGCTCAGAGCCGCATAAAGGTTGTCAGTATGGACGTTCAACAATGGCGAGTTAAAAAGCCGGGGCCAACGGCTACTTGGCGAATTGGACGTGGAGACGATCCTGAAAACGGCTTGATGAATCGAGAAGATGCACTGCGAAGGTTTCAAATGTTAGATAAGAGCTTGAAACTCAAAGATATTTTGCCCGTTGTACAGACGACGGTTTCGCTCATATATTCAACTCCTGAACGAACAATTTCGAGAGGCTATATTGAACTACCCTTGCGGTGGGAGAGTGGTGAATAGATCTGATGAAAAATAGGATCTATCTTGATCACGCGGCCACCACGCCTCTGGACCCCTTGGTTCTGGGAGCCATGCTTCCGTTCCTGACCAACGAATATGGTAATCCCTCGAGTATTCATGCGGAGGGTAGGCGTGTTCGTGCGGCTCTTGACGAAGCACGAGATACTTTGGCGGCTGCACTGAGTTGCGAGTACAGTGAGGTTACGTTTACTGGCAGCGGTACGGAAGCGGATAATCTCGCAATCCTGGGAGTAATGGACGCGGCTCCAAAAGATCGAAATCATCTTATTCTCTCCGCAATAGAACATCACGCAATCTTGCATGCTGCGCACAAGGTAGAGAGACTCGGATACAGAGTCACGGTTTTGCCGGTAGATTGTGAGGGATTTGTCTCCTTGCCTGAGTTGGAGAATGCTCTGACCGATCAAACGGCGTTGATTTCCATCATGCATGCCAACAACGAGATTGGCGTTATTCAGGATATCGCCAAAATAGCAAGGATTGCTCACGAGCGCGGGGCACTGTTTCATACCGACGCAGTGCAGACTTTTGGCACTTTGCCACTAAACGTTACTGGCATTGGCGCTGATCTCCTGACCGTCAGCGGTCATAAATTGTATGGCCCAAAGGGCATTGGTGCTCTCTATTCCAAAACTGGTGTCAAGGTATCACCCGTCGTTGTTGGGGGCTCACAAGAGCGTGAGAGGCGAGCAGGAACGGAAAACGTACCAGGCATCATCGGTTTTGGTAAGGCAGTAGAGTTGTCCCATGCTCAGAGAGAAACTGAATTCGACCGCCTAACAAGACTGAGAGACCGGTTTGCTACGAGTATTTTGACAAATGTACAGGGAGCAATCCTGAATGGACCGCTTGACCGAAGACTTCCCAACAACGTCAATATTTCCATTCGGAAAGTTGATGGATCTGCCCTGATAATGGGGTTAGATAGAATGGGAATTGCGGCATCGTCAGGTGCGGCATGTTCGTCAGGATCGCTCGAACCGTCCCACGTATTGCATGCAATTGGTCGTACAGGGGACTTAGCGGCATCAGGAGTTAGATTTTCTTTAGGGAGATCAACGACTTTAGAGATGCTCGATCATGTGGTGGCAGCTCTAGTAGAAATTGTAGACCGCAACAGGAATTGAATTATTTAGATCGGGAGTAATTTTTTGTTCTATTACATGGTGCGGGGGATTGTGTGGCTCACTTTTCGCGTTATCTTCTTGATCTTTGCGCGAATCGAAGTTGAAGGCAAAGAGAATGTTCCAAAAGAAGGTGGCGTAATTATTGCACCTAATCACGTCAGTTTCGCTGATCCACCTGCTGTAGGGGTAACTCTCAAGCGGAATGCATGGTGGGTTGGGACTGATGAGATGTTTGGCTACCGTTTTGTGGGAAAAGTCGCCTACGCTATGCGTGGTATCCCTATTAGACAGGATTCCCCAGACCGAACCGCACTCAAAAAATGCCTCAGTCTTTTAAAGTCTGGCGAGGCAGTAGTGATATTTCCAGAAGGTCACGTTTCTAAAGATGGAACACCTCAACCAATACAACCTGGTACTGCGATGTTGGCGATCAATGCAGGGGTTCCGTTAGTTCCCGTGGGAGTTATTAACTCGGACCTAATGATGCCCCCACATCAGTGGAAGCTCTTTCGAATCAAGAAGCCTGTGATAGTGAGGTACGGAAAACCTATAACTCCAGAGCAACTCAGTGGCGGATTGAGCGGGCGCGCTGGAATTGACCATGGAACCAAACTCATTCAGCAAACACTACTGGAAATGATTGACAAGAATTGACATGACTAAGGTTACGGAGAAGTCTTCCTCTGGTACAGACATCTAAGGTATATTAATGAGAGTTGTAAACGTGAGAATGATTTCTTGGGGGTTCTTGTTCCAATGGCATATATAATTGTTGACGCCTGTGTTGGCGTCAAAGATAAAGCTTGTGTAGCAGTTTGTCCGGTTGATTGTATTCATGAAGGTTCCGAGCCTTTGGACATGCTCTACATTAATCCTGACGAGTGTATTGATTGCGGCCTGTGTGAGCCGGAGTGTCCTGTCACGGCTATCTTTGCAGACAGCGACGTACCCAAAGAGCAGTTAAAGTTTATCCAGATTAACGCTGACTTTTTTAACAAGAAGTAAGTGGGTTTCAAGTAATAAGCCTGAGGACGGGTTGCGTGAGCATTAAGATTTACACCCGGACAGGGGACGAAGGACAAACAGGGCTTTTTGGCGGACAGCGTGTTGCGAAGGATTCGTTGCGCGTTGAGGCATATGGGGTGGTCGATGAGTTAAATGCTCTTATCGGTCATTCCATTTCTTTTTTGGGAGACTCCAAACTCGCACCGTTATTGTTAGAAATCCAACATGTTCTCTTTGACGTAGGCGCGGA
>CAISOI010000413.1 GCA_903886985.1 uncultured Chthonomonas sp. | reverse complement strand
GTGGCGCATGGAACAGACAAGCAATTAGTCCTGGCCCATAAAGCAGCCATTGACGAGCACCTTAACTCTGTAGGAATTCCTGTAAGTTACACGAATGTTTTCTGGGGTGGTAGAAGTGAAATCAAGCCGAGCGAGATCTCACCCTTTGCCTACACTAACTGGTGCCAGTCTGTGGGAATCGAGCCTGTTGAGGAAAGCAACTCTTGATTTCAAATAACCTACGGAATGCCAAACTTCCCAAAAAATTCGCTGTACTCTACTATGCAGTTTGGCTTATAATTGGGATTGGTCTGGCAATTGGAGGGGCTTACTACATGGCAAACCCCGGTCACGGTAATAACCGGGGCAACGTAATGAGCTTCGGTTGGCTAGCTTTCGCCTTTGGGATGTTGCGAATAATCAGCAGCAGCTTTTACCTCTGGAAGATGTCCAAAGGCAGAGCTGGAACTCCAAGTAAAGGTGTTAGACTTTAGGTTCCCAGCCCGGCCGATATGATCGCCGACAAAGAGCGATCGCCTCTTTGTCGTGCAAAATACGTCCGGTTCTCGGATCACAATCAATGGTTCTGCCCGTGCGATATGCAATATTGCCAAGGTGGCAGAGATAGGTGCTTTTTACGGCTTCGACTGCGGGTGCATTCGGTTTCGCGCCGTTTCTGATTCCATCCAAGAAATTCTGTAAATGTTCCGTTTCGTGCAATGGACCTTTGGTGGTAGAGATCAACTTATCTTTGATGTCATAGATCGAGTAGTTCCCACCATCGATGACCATGGAGCCACCCTCTCCATAGAATGCGATACCGAATGTTGACCCTTCGAACCCACGCGGACTCCAGCTTCGTCCTTCCCAGGTGATAGCTTTATCACCAAAGTGATAGGTTGTTACCAGAGAATCAGGCGTCTCTTGATCGTCATCGTATCGATATTTGCCGCCACCCGCTGTAACTCGCGTTGGATAGTCTACTCCCAATCCCCATCGACAGACATCGAGGGAATGGATTCCGTTGTTCCCAAGTTCACCGGTGCCCCAGTGCCAGAACCAGTGCCACGTGTAATGAACGTAGTTTGCCTGATAGCCTAATTCGGGGGCCGGACCTTCCCAAAGGGCGTAGTCTAATCCAACAGGTACCGGACCTTTAGACGCATGGCCAATATTTGGGCGGGTGTTGTTGTACCATCCGCGCGCGAAGAGCGGTTTCCCGATAATGCCATCTCTCAATTTCGCGATCGCCTGCTGCACTGGTGGAAGGCTGCGACGCTGCGTACCGATTTGTAAAATCTGCCGATTGTGTTTTTGGGCGGCGGCAACCAGCAGTTCGCCTTCGTACGGGTTGTGACAAGCCGGTTTTTCGCTGTAGACATGTTTGCCTGCCGCCAGCCCCATGATGGCTGCGGGCGCGTGCCAGTGGTCCGGCGCTGCGACAACCAAAGCATCGACATCCTTCATTTCAAGGACTTTGCGGATATCTTTTTCTACTTTTGGAATTCGAGTCTGTTTCGATGCAACGGCGGCAAGTCCTTTTGATACAACTCTATCGTCCACCTCGCAAATGACAGCAATCTCAACGTTGGGAAATTTGACGAACTCTTTGGCAAGGTCTGATCCGCGCCCATTTACTCCCATAACTGCAAGAGTGATTGTTTCACCCGGTGATCTGGAAGGTCGAAAAGGCTGGGTGAGCGTACCGCCTGCAATTGAGAAAGCGCCCATTGCGCTATTTTGAAGTAGTTCTCGTCGGGAGATCAATGTGTTACTCCGGAATAAGATTTGTAGTTGTGAACAAAGGTCTATTGTCTATTATGATGACAGACGGAGTGACCAGATGAAACAGTTAGAGGTAAGATAGCATTGTTATGCCTGAAGAGTATCTTAATAAGCCAGCCGCAACCACCCTCCTTGACCCCGAAGAATACATCAAGAGACCTGCAATCTGTTGCGGCGGATGTGCCGTCATAGTTCTCATCAATCTCTTAGTAATCCTGCTATTTGTGAGACCTGCTATTAATCACAGGAATATAGTTCCTATCTGCTTTAACAATCGCCAGGCAGTGGTTCGTGGAATTGCGGGCTACATCAATAAGCATCCTGGTCAGATTCCACCGACCGACCTTTCTGTGTATCGAATTCCAGCGCACTTACTTTGTCCTGAGCAGGGCAAATATGTGTTGACTGTTGAAAAGGGAATTGCCGAGTTACACTGCACTCTCGGTGATCACGACAATTACCGCCATGGACAGGCAAAGACTACTTATAACTCAAAGTAGGTTATCAAAACGGGTTGTCTTCTACTGCTAAATCTAAAAACAGTCCTATACAAAGAGCCGGAACAAAAATGGCGTCCTCTCGGGCGCCATTTTTTGGACTACTTGATTCCTATCTTCTTCATATCTTTATGTCTATGTTTCAGAGAGAGATCGATTGCCGCGCGTCCTTCTTTGGAGGAAGTTCGGGCGGTAAGTTTCAACAGTGCGTCGACTTCTGGTCCGGGTATTCGCTCTATTGCGAGGCGTGCATCTTCCGAGACATCCTTATCGCTTAAGAGTTTTGCAAGCTCTGTTGCCTCTGCAATGCCTCCGACGACACCAAGTCCTTCAATCGCATCTGCTCGAACGAAACGTGGATAATTCGGTGCTGTTAACTTAAGCAGAGCGACAGAAGCGGCTTTGGCTTCGGTGGGTGCGCTCGGTCGCCCGGCATTGTAAACAATGTGTTTGATCGCTTCACAGGCTGCGCGTGATGCAGCGGCGTCCTTACCTGCATACACTGCACCCAACGGGCCGATGGCGTCGGTACCGATTAATTGAGCCTGAAGCACTGCCGAGGTTCGTGCGATGGTATCGCCATGTTTGATCTGTGTAATTAAAGAAGCTATAGTGGGCTGATCTGCCATGTTATTTTCCTCTTAATCCTAAAGGTGCCATGGGGCACGGTAAGGATTGCTCAAGTGTCGGTTTGCTTCGGCATCATTGATAAACGATGATGTTGCATAATCGAAGGTCAACGTTCTGCCGAGTTTCCAAGCTATGTTTCCGATAATAGGAAGTGTGATTACCTGCACCCCTATCTCCACATCAGCCGCAGATCGCTTTCCACGTCGAATGGAGTTGAACCAGTTCATTCGGTGGCGTTCCGTTGGGTCAATATTTTCAATGGGCTCCAAATAGGCGTGGAATCCACTGGCGGGAGGAGTATAATCCATCGCTTTCTGCTCGGTTGTTGCCCCGCCGTCACCTCCGGTTAAAACCAAATCTCCTGTTGTGCCGGTATAGGTTGCGCCCCACTCACCGGGGAATCGTTTGTTAGGAGTGCCGGGCTGGTCCCAAACAAGAGTCCACTCTGGATTTTCAAATGTCCATTCCACCCGCATGGTTTGTGGTGCATCCCACATCCCGCCAAGTTTCGGTGTGCCTTTGGCTTTGACTCTTACTTTGCCCTTGTAATCGTCCATACCTGTGATCCAAGAGACGCAGTTAATGGCGTGGTTGCCTCTGTCACGAATAAACCCTTCGCCGATATCCATCATCCATCGGAAATTGAAGTGGCATCTTAGCGGATGATAATCGATCCATCTGGAAGGTCCGACCCACATGTCCCAATCTAATCCCGCCGGCACTGCGGTTGGTTCGTAATACTTGTCCGTACTGAAGTTAAGTGGGTGCCAGATTTCGACGCGTTTAATCTGTCCAATTTGGCCATTGCGAACGTAGTTGACCGCTTTGGTAACGGGAGGATTAGAGCGGCCCTGCATTCCGATCTGAACAATTCGATTGTAGCGGCGCGCAGCGTTCACCATTGCGCGGCCTTCTTCAATCGTCTTACATGTTGGTTTTTCGCTGTAGACGTGTTTGCCTGCCTGACACGCCATTACTGTCATGATTGCATGCCAATGATCCGGCGTTCCAATAGTTACTGCATCAATATCTTTGCGTTCTAAGAGTTTTCGGAAATCTTTGTAGAGGGTTGGAGTCCCTTCCTTCACTCTTTTTGCTGCGTTGGCGAGATGATCGTCATCGACATCACAAAGAGCTGCAGAGTCTGGGCGAATATGGCTACTCCCCATTCCTCCACAGCCGATATTGCCAACTACAATCTTGTCATTGGCACCGAGGCGACCTTTGCTTGGATTTGCAAGGACATTTGCTGGAATGAATGTTGGAATACCAAATGCGGCTGTTGATGTTGCGACAGTCGCCGCTGACGCTACAAATCCGCGTCGGCTGATCTTGTTGGCTGCGAGATTATCGGGTTGTTTTTGTTCTGTAGAACTCATAAAGTTATTCTCCGTTGAACCGGTAAGGAGTGCGGGGACATCTGACTGTCTGTTCGACACCCCCGCAATAGTTACCTTCCCTAATTGGCTTTCAGCATGGTGGCTGCTTTGTCTATTGCTGTTTGAATACGTTCTAATGATTGGGATAGCTTGGTAATTTGAGATCGCGCTTCATCCCATTTTCGTTCTTCGAGCGCTTCGCGAACTCCGGGAAGCGTTTTGACACCATAACCGGTGTAGAAACCGGGAGCATAAAGTTCGTGCTTGTACCATGGGCGGCGGGGCAGCCCTTCGGTAGAAAGTTGCGCGCGATCAATTGCCATGATGGCCGCGTCGATGGCTCCAGAGCTGTGATTGGCATTTTTTGCGTACAGAGTATCAAATTCGATTGCAGACTTCAACATCTTTTCTGCAACCAATTTGACTTTTACAAGGTCAAAGATTGGTGGAACAGAGAGTCTTACAGGTTCACTGATTTTGAGCGTAGGATCGAGGCTTGCTGTAAATGCCCCAATATCCAGCAAGTGATTGCGGTTTTCTGCTTCTTCTCGCAACTGTTTTTCGAGAGCTACGAGTTCATCCACATATTTGGAAATGGTATCTGCAAATCGTTTGTAATTAGATGGAACGATCTCTGCATTTGCAATTCTCAATGCCGCTCGCCCGGTAGTTTTCGCCTGAGCAATTCCATATTCAAACTTTGGATCGATGAATCTGGTGTAGTGGTCAAACGAATCGTAAACAGAGTGATAAGATCCGCCGCCGCCTTCGCCGCCATAGCCAATGTTGAGGGAAGCGATTCCAAGATGTTGAAGAAATGGAGAATAGTCAGAACCGGAGCCGAGGGCGTCGATATGAAGCCGATCTTCGGCGAGCAACTCTTTATTTGCTGAAGCTGTACCGCCTGCCAGTTTTTTCATTTGGCCGCGTTTGTAAACAGACATGGCTCGTTCGGGATCGGTAACATCTCTTGAGATTTCGTCTACGAGTTGTTCCAGATTATGTGAGCCACCAACTCCTAGATACCCGCGACCATTACCATCGGAGTTTATATAAGCAACCGCATTTTTGGATAGTTCTTCTGCATGTGTCTCTACCCATTCTGTGGAACCAAGGAGCCCAGGTTCTTCTCCATCCCAGAGGCAATAGATCATTGTGCGGCGGGGTTGAAATCCTGATTTGGCAAGTTGGCCGACGGCACGAGCTTCTTCTAACAGTGCGACTGCACCGCTCAGCGGATCATCTGCACCATAAACCCATGCGTCATGATGATTTCCGCGAATGACCCATTCGTTGGGCAGTTCTTTACCGGGCAGTTTCGCAATGACATCGTAGGCAGTAACGGTGTCCCAATTGAATTTCTGGGCGAGATGAACCTGCGCGGGACCGGCACCAATATGATAAGTGATTGGCAGTCCGCCGCGCCAAGTATCGGGAGCTACAGGACCATCTAACGCCTTCAATAATGGGAGAGCGTCGCCATAAGAAATCGGCATGACCGGAATGGAGGTTAGTGTTTTGGCTTCTGTGAGTTTGAGACGAGCGGCATTTTTGGTGGCGCCTACACCTGGGGTCAGAGGATCGCCGGGATAGAGAGGCATATCGGCGACAGAACCTCGCTGTGCTCCGTTTTCGTTTCTGAAACCACCCTTTGGATAGACATCTCCGGGGCCATATCCGTCGTCTTTTGGGTCGGAATAGATTAAACAGCCAATTGCCCCATGTTCGGCGGCAACTTTGGGTTTGATTCCGCGCCACGAACCACCGTATCGTGCGATGACGATTTTGCCCTTGACGTCAATTCCGCGCTCGGCGAGGGCTTCATAGTCCTTTGGGATTCCGTAATTTACATAGACAAGAGGACCTGTGACATCGCCATCTATAGAATAGGCGTTGTAGACCGGAAGTTGTTCTTTGCGAAATTTTCCGGACGTTTCATCTTCCGCAAGGGGGGATTCTTCGATTTTTGCGGTAAAGT
>CAISOI010000412.1 GCA_903886985.1 uncultured Chthonomonas sp. | reverse complement strand
ATAAGGGAAAAAGAACTCGCGTATTTGATACTTATCATCAAAGGCAACCAGCATGTTGCCGTTGCCTACTGGTAGATCGCGTGGCAATGAAATGTCTCCGAAGTTTGCTAGTAAAAGTCCTGTTGAGAACCTATTATAGCCCCGTGCGTCTACCTCCAACTTAGGAACCACGGTTCGGTGCATCATGCGGGGAAAGAAAGTTAGGGTGCAGCATTTGCTTCAAAGCGATGGAGTGTGCCACCCGCCCGAAATTTTCAGTTGGGCTAAACACGTTCCGTGAGGTAAATTGCGTCGACGATTTTCATAGCACGCAGGCCATCGGTACTCGAAATTATGGGTTCCTGAATGCCTCGGACAACGTCGGCAAAGTGACTAATCTCCCGCTGGTAACGATCCGGACCGCTGGCTTCCTTAGTCTCCCAGACCATCATGTCGGCAGATTTGAACCGTACTTGAGATGCATCGTAGTCGATCAAACAGACTCCGGCGGATCCGTACAATTCCAAAACATTGCGCCCACCAGGGTTGTTCCAGCTGACTTCGACCGTTCCAAGCAATCCATTTTCCGCCCGGAGGCTTACAATTGCGCTGTCTTCAATATTAAGTCGAGGGTCGAATGTGGCGGTATATCCTGAGGAATGCGAAACTTCACCTACTAGGTAACGAAATAGATCAATGGCGTGCGATCCTAGATACAACAAAGCTCCGCCCCCAGAGACTTCCTTATCAGAAACCCACCGTTCGCCGATTCCAATTGCGTGAGAGCTAAACCTGCATCGAAACATACAGATTTTACCGAGATCGTCATTGTCGATAAGCTCCTTGGCAAATACAACCAAAGGATGAAATCGTTGGCAAAAGCCGCTCATCAAAATACGTTCATTGGTATCGGCAGCTTTGACGATAGCACTGGCATCCTCAAGAGATTGTCCCATCGGGGCTTCGCAGAGAACGTCCTTTCTACCTTTAAGCGCAGCGAGGGCTATCTGCTTATGAGAGGAATTGGGAGTGCAGATGTCAACCACATTGACACCGCTGACCGAAATTGCAGCCTGCCAATCCGTGTGAGCTTCACAACCAAATTCGGTTGCAGCGCCCGTGGCAATCCCTGCATTGAGATCGCATACAGATAAAATGTCAGCTCCGGAAACGTCAGCCCACCGTGTTAAATGTTCCTGACCGATTTCCCCGAGTCCAATGACGGCAACACGAAGGTTGGGCACGTTATTCGTCGCCGGGAGTAAGCACTGAGATAGCGGGTGTGTGGGAATTCAATATAGAAGTGACAATACTTCGCAAGCTGGCAATCGGGGCAACGCCCTGAGAGGTGCTCACACAACTGTCGATCACGGATGCGGAATCAACTTTGTTATCAAAAGCGTCCTTAACAAGAGCGGATGTATCAAGATGTGAAGCGGTTAACTCGTAGCCATTGGCAGTCAGGAAAGTGAGCAATGCAACGAATGCTGTTCTGCGATTAGCAGCAGCAAAAGGAGGAGACTTCACAAAGCTGCCCAGAAAATTACCTGCCTGTTCCCGTACAAGTGTGCTATCGCCATAGCTGTATTGCGCTGCCATAGCAGCCTCTAGCGCTTCGTAGTTGAAAGGTACAGTTTTGCCCAAAAGAGTGGCATTGATCCATGTTATATCGTGGTTGGACAGGTAGTGCATCTGAGCACAACTCCCTATAAGACGGTTATTCAAAAGTGTTTCGAATATACCTGACCGTCAATCAGACTGTCAATTTGAAATCAGTCAGTCCCAGATTATCCAAGCTGTTGTCTATGACATTCGTGGAAAGTGATCACATGTTTCCAATGCGTGCGCGCCAAGGAGAAATCTTAGTCACAATAAAGTGAAAAAGGGAAAGAGGCGTTTGCCCCTTTCCCTCAATTCGCAATGACTAGAACGACTATTTTGCCAAAGCTACAATTTTCTCTGCAGCTTCCTGCATTGTGGTTGCAGGAATGAGATTGGTTGTTTTGAGAAGTTCCGCACCTTCCGCAGCACGCGTACCCGCAAGTCGGACAACCATAGGAACCTTGATGTCCATGGTCTTTGTTGCCTCAATGATGCCCTTGGCAACTTCGTCTCCACGAGTGATCCCACCAAAGATATTGAAAAGAACTCCTTTGACGTTCGGGTCCATCAATACAATTTCCAAAGAGTTGCGGACCAGTTCTGCTTTGGCTCCACCGCCAATGTCGAGGAAATCGGCAGGTTTACCGCCTGCGCGGGCTACCTCATCGAGTGTGCCCATGACTAGCCCTGCGCCGTTACCGATAATGCCAATATCTCCACCAAGGCGAACATACTGAATACCGCGGCGATGTGCTTCTGCCTCGATCTCATCTTCTTCGCTCTCTTCTTTGTACTTTGCAAAATCTGGATGTCGATAAAGGGAATTGTCGTCAATGTCGAATTTGGCGTCTGCAGCAAGAAGTCGACCGTCCGCAGTCACTGCCAGAGGGTTGATCTCCGCGAGTGCTCCATCGGATTCGTTAAAAGCTCTGTAGAGGTTCTTGAGAAAGACAACCGCTTGACCAATGACTTCCGCAGGAAGTTTGGCCTCGAAACAGACCTGTCGGCACTGGTAGTCTTGAAGTCCAATGGCGGGATCAACCGGCATTTTTGCAATGGCATCGGGATGTTCTTCGGCAACCGCTTCGATATCCATTCCGCCCATAGCGCTAACGATGAGGACGTTGCGCTGGCTTTTGCGGTCAGGGACCACGCCGATGTAAAATTCTTTAACAATATCGATTGGTTCTTCGATAAGAAGCTTCTCGACAATGACTCCCTCGGGAGCCTGATGCGTTTTAAGAAGCATACCGATCATCTTGGTTGCGAGTTCTTCAGCCTCTTCCGGACTATTAGCAATCTTAATTCCGCCGCCCTTGCCGCGTCCGCCGACGTGAACCTGAGCTTTTAATACTCCGCGACCACCAAGTTTTTCAACAGCTGCGCGCGCTTCCGCGGGGGTATTTGCGACTCCGGCATTATTTGGAACTACCACGCCATATTTAGCAAGAAGCTCTTTGGCCTGATACTCATGTATCTTCAAAATTTTACTCCAATGATTGACTGTAACCTGACTGTACATAATAGCCGTTTGCGATACGAATATTCAACCATTACATGCCAGTGAGCCGGGGCGCAGGCATTCCCGATAGATATTTCTATGAGACTAAAATTGGGTTGACGGGGAAGGGGCGCGAGCATTCTACGTCCGGGGACATCCCATGTAATTGTTATCGTTTCAGGGCTTAACTCGAACACGTGGCTTTGAAGAAGAGCGTTCAATTCTGAAATGGATACGGTAGGGATCATGGAATCGCATCACAATATCGATCATATGCCTCCAAAATCGACGTCT
>CAISOI010000411.1 GCA_903886985.1 uncultured Chthonomonas sp. | reverse complement strand
GACAAGAGCAAGAACATGACTAAATTCTGCTTCATCCATTCGACTTGCTCGGATACCGTCGCGAACAAAGTGCTCTGTGAATTCTTTAAATTGTGGAGGAACAACCATTCTGTTACCAGTGATTGCACTTGAAATTACTTGAAACCACCCCTTAACAATGTAGGGAATGTAGCGTGGCAAAACCTTGAACCTACCTAGAAATCCACCCTTAATGTGCCCAGAATAGCCAGGCAAAGCCGGAATCCTATCCATCATTGCCCATCGTTTGAACACTACGACGCCCATCCAAGGCAGCAACCTAAGTGTGGCTTTAACTCGGTCTTTCAATGATGGACTTGGAAAACACTTGCCGTAAGCGGGGTGATTCTCATAGCCGGGATCAGGCATATCAGACAGAGCATATAAAGTTGGACTTTGCTTGGTAGATCCGGATTTCACAGTCTCAAGATCTGATGAGTCAATTGTAGTTGACATCGGGTTCTCCTCATATCCTCTGGCATCAGGGCCAGACGCAACACAAACAACAGTAAAACAAATGGTTATTGGGCAATCATCGACCCTTCACCTGTTGGATAGGAGCCCTGACCGCCGGGAAATAATGTCTTACGCTGGTAAAAAGTCGTAAATACGACCTTGTCTAAACTTCTCCAAAAGAAGCCCCAGCACCCTCGACCTTATTTGCCAGCCACATTTTACCCACTAATGTGAAAGCTTGAAGTGCAATGTTGCTCCAAGCAGCTCCAAATATGCCGAAACGGGGAATAAGGATCAAGTTCAACGCGATGTATGGGATTATAGCAACTAAACTGATTGTCACGAGAGGCTTGTCATGATGCCTGGCATAAAGGTTTTGATGTGGCCACAAGCTCATCGTCAAAAGCGAAGATGCGATTAGCAACATGTAAAATACTGGCAAACACTCTCGGTAGATCGGCTCTCGCACGTAGAACTTAAGGGCGAGCAACGCGGCAACAATTGCGGCACCGGCCGTAATAATAATGGAACCTATCAACCGGGTCCGAAAAAGTTTGAGCATCTGGTGGAAACCTTCCATACGCCCAAAGGAATATTCAGCGATAATCTTCGGCGACATTACAGTTGCAATACCTGCTTCAGGGAACGCCACGACAATGTTTGCAATCGTAAAAAAGAAAGTGTATGCACCGACGTAGGATTTACCTGAATATCGATCCAAGGTATATCGGTCAAAAAGTGAAGTAATCATCAACGTGATCGTAACCGGCAAATAGTGTGCGACTACCTTAACCCCTGATCGAATCCATGCCCAATCAATCGGAGTCTTGATAGCTTGTAACCAACCTCTACCCCGCAACATCCACATCGACATAAGTACGCTAGATGAAGAAGCTACAAACCAAAGAAGCCAAACAGTGTTAATGTGTCTGAGTGGCTTGTACATAAACATGAGCGGTACCAGTACATAAACCCATGCACCAGTTCTGACGGTGTGGATCACGTTGGACTTTACAGGCTGTCCCACCGAAGCCAGGATTCTCTGCAACTCATAGGACACATGCTCCATCACTACCAGAAGATAGAACCACGGAGCTAAGCTCCAAGGAAGCATATGGGTAACAAAGACACTGAGGAAAAGAGGCAATGCAACAAGATAGAGTATTCCGGTATATACCGCCTGGTCACGCACCATTGAGGGTTGCTTTTCTGGTGTTGCCCCAGCCAATGACCGCGTACTATAGAGAAAGAACTGCATTCCGGCGAGCATCACGCAAGTGTTAATCGTCTGAGTCATTAGACCAAAAAGACCAACTTCAGCAGGCTTCAGCAGTTTTGCAAAACTAACAATGAGTATAAATTTGCTTGCCATTGACAGGCAACGCAAAAAAGTAGACCAAAGAACCGACGTTAACACAAAAACCTCACATGGAACATAAAATGGGTATGCACATTAGGACAATGTTCACTAATCGCGATTAAAATCCTCATGATCAAGCATCCATTCAACTGTCTTCATGGCGGACTCTTTTAGAGTGAATGGTTGAGGACCGCAGATGGTTTTCAATGGGTCAATACTCAGTTCCATCTGACCGAGCATATTTCCCAATCGGTAGGACGTAAGTGGAAAGTTCTTTCCAACTAATTTGAGGGTATCGCCTACCAAAGCCAAAGATTTCAACAGTGCTAG
>CAISOI010000410.1 GCA_903886985.1 uncultured Chthonomonas sp. | reverse complement strand
CTCGTCCCCCAATTACAAACCTACAGTCGAGCGTTTTGTCCCCACACTGAATCGCAAACAAAGAGTCAGATTGTGGTTGATTTCGACTATGTCATATTGTATACTATGTGTAATTGAATACGTCCGGCTCCTTTTAAGTGCGTACCCAGTGAGGTCGACAAAGGTGGCTTCAGTAGTAATCCATTTACAATAAAATGGATGTTTACTGTTACATGCCTTCCTGTCACCCATTTGGGTCGAGGAGGGCGTTTTTGTTTTTAAGGGCAAGGTAGATTTGAGCGAACAAATTCGACAGGTGATGACAGCGGATGACATTCGGCGCGCACTTACTCGTGTGGCACACGAAATTGTCGAGAAGAATGGCGGTGCAGAAGGTATCGCACTGGTTGGAATCCTGCGTCGAGGCGCTCCACTGGCAGACCGATTGGCGGAATTGCTCAAGCGTATTGAAGGCGTGGAAGTACCGGTCGGCAAAATTGATATTGCGCTATATCGGGATGATTACCACCATCGTCAGCCGGTGGTTGGACGAACAGAGATCGATTTCGATATTACGGATCGCAAAGTGGTTCTGGTCGACGAAGTGATCTTCACAGGACGGACGGTCCGATCCGCCATTACCGCGCTCATCGAATTTGGACGGCCAGCTAACATACAACTGGCGGTTTTGATCGATCGCGGTCATCGCGAATTACCTATTCGACCGGATTATGTTGGCAAGAACATCCCAACAGCGCGGACCGAACACGTCGATGCACGTCTGTTAGAGATTGATGGAGAAGATGGCGTCTATATCGAGCGCGTAAGCAAGGGTGAGGACTAATATATGAAGGACCTGCTGGGGCTGCAGCAAACGGATATTTCAGATATTCGCCGAATTCTGGAAACGGCTTCCAATTTCAAAGAGATACTGGCCCGACCGGTTAAAAAGGTCCCAACACTTCGCGGTCGCTCAATGATCACTCTTTTCTACGAATCCTCAACGCGAACTCGCACCTCGTTCGAGCTCGCCGCCAAAATCATGAGCGCAGAGGCGATCAATATTGCGGTTGCGCAATCCTCCATCAGCAAGGGTGAGTCGCTAAAAGACACTTTGAGAACGCTTCAATCTCTCACTGCAGATTGCGTTGTGATTCGGCACCCCTCCAGCGGCGCGGCGGAGATGGCGGCGGAATATGCGGATATCCCGATCATCAATGCCGGCGACGGTCGACACGAGCACCCCACGCAGGGATTGTTGGATATTCTCACCATTTGGCAGCACAAAGTCGTCGGGCGAGAGGACGAGACCTATCCGGGAGTGATAAATCCTAACCGACCATTCGATCTGACCGGTTTGACGGTCGCGATCATTGGAGATTTGGCACACAGTCGCGTCGCGCGGTCTAACGTTTGGGGCCTTACGAAATTGGGCGCGAAAGTCCGCTGGTGTGGGCCGAAGACGCTTGTGCCAGTGGAGTGCGAAAGACTACCCATTACGCTGACCCATTCCCTCGAAGAAGCGATGACAGGTGCGGACGTCGTAATGGTCCTTCGACTTCAATTAGAGCGACAGGAGAAGGGGCTTCTTCCCAGTCTGCGTGAATATTGCAAGATTTGGGGTGTCACACCGAAGTCGCTGCAAGTTGCGAAACCGGATGTACTGGTGATGCATCCAGGTCCGATGAATCGCGGTATTGAGATTTCGGCGGACGTTGCGGATGGAGTCGGTGGGATTCGTGCGGCAATTGAGGATCAAGTGACGAATGGCGTTGCAGTTCGAATGGCGTGCCTATACTTATTGATGGGCGGCGGCTCCGGCGACGACGAGTGATCCGTTTTGGTCTCTGCTGCCAGTTTGCAAATGTTCCAATCAAGTTTCGCACAACGACTGTGACGGCCGTCGCAAAGCTGGAAAGAAGTGCATCGCTGGCAAAGCTGGCGGATCTGTGCCAAGCAAATGCAGAAGCACTATTGGAAGCACTGCAATGGTGTTATGCCAACGGAATCGGTTGTTTCCGCGTCAATAGTCAGATATTGCCGATTAAGACGCATCCAGAGCAGGGATATCGCATGGAGGAACTGCCGAGATGCGATGAGATCATTTCGAAGTTCAAAGCATGCGGTGCGTTCGCGAAACAGAACGGTCTGCGAATTAGTTTCCACCCGGACCAGTTCGTAGTGCCGGGATCGCCGGATGAACGGATTGTTGCGAATTCTATTGCGGAGCTAGAGTATCAGGCGGAGGTTGCCGAGTGGATCGGAGCGGATGTGATTAATATCCACGGCGGCGGAGCGTATGGTGACAAAGTAATTGCGCTCGCACGATTTGAGCGTAATCTGGATAGAATATCCGACCGAGTTCGTACGCGATTAACGGTGGAGAATGACGACAGAACCTATACACCGGCAGACCTTTTGCCATTATGCGGGCGCACTGGAATACCGCTAGTCTATGATGCACACCATCATCGATGTGCGTCCGACGGTCAAAGTATCGAAGAAGTGACAAGGTTGGCAGTAGAAACTTGGAATCGCGAGCCGATGTTTCATATCAGCAGTCCGATCGATGGCTGGAATGGACCGAGACCAGAGCGACATCATGATTACATAGCAGTTGAGGATTTCCCGGATTGTTGGCGAGGTATGAACTTAACCGTGGAAGTCGAAGCAAAGGCGAAAGAGCTGGCAGTATTAAGGCTTAAGCGAGATTTGACGAAGGAATCGGAAGAAGCATGAATCTAATTCTCAAAAATGGTCGAATCATCGACCCATCACAGAACATCGACCGAATTGCTGACCTCATTATTGAGGACGGTAATGTGAGCGGAATCGTCGATGCCGGAACGGGTGTCGGAGACGTTGTGCGCGACTGCACCGGTCTCGTGGTGGCACCCGGACTAATTGATATCCACGTCCACCTTCGCGAACCGGGCTTTGAGTATAAGGAAGATATTGAGAGCGGTACGAGGGCTGCCGCCGCAGGTGGATTTACAGCGGTCTGTTGTATGCCGAACACCAATCCGAGCATCGATACCGCGGCAGTTGTTCGGCAGATCATCGAGCGGGCAGAACAGGTCGGGAGTGCTCGGGTTTATCCCATTGGCGGCTTGACCCGGAATATGGCGGGAGATCAACTATCGGAGATCGCAGACTTGATTTCTGCGGGAGCCTGTGCGATTTCCGATGATGCGTTTCCAATTCAGAATGCTGAAACGATGCGACGTGGAATGGAATACTGCGCCCAATTCGGCGTGACACTGATGACGCATAACGAGGATCAGGCGCTGACTCACGGCGGAGCAATGAACGAAGGCTACAACTCCACCGTTATGGGCGTGCCAGGAATTCCCCGCGTGAGCGAAGACATTGCAGTTGCGCGAAACATCATGCTCGCTAAATTGACCGGAAGCAAACTGCACCTTTTGCATATTTCAACAGCCGGAACAGTTGAACTACTTCGACGGGCAAAAGCAGATGGCATTATGGTGACTGGCGAAAGTGGCCCCCACTACTGGGCGCTGACAGATGACGCAACGCAAGGCTACAACACCAACGCGAAGATGAACCCTCCGCTGCGAACGCCTGAAGATAATGAGGCGATCATTGCTGGCTTGAAGGACGGAACAATCGATTGTATTGCAACCGACCATGCACCTCATGCTCCTTATGAAAAGGAGCAAGAGTTTGACCGAGCACCTTTTGGCATTCTCGGTTTGGAGACTTGTTTCCCGATGACCTACATGAGACTCGTACAAACGGGTGTGCTGACTCTTAACGAGGCGATCAACAAGATGAGCTGCATACCGGCGAAGATTTTAGGTCTACCGGGCGGCACGCTTGCCCCGGGATCGGTAGCGGATGTAACCGTGCTGGACCTGAACAAGACATGGACGGTTGCGCCAAATAATATTAACTCGAAATCGAAAAACACACCTTTCATGGGTTGGGAAATGGTTGGCGGCGCGGCGTTCACGGTAGTTGGCGGGCGGATATTTACGCCGGATTAATGATTACGATATTAGTATGAATAAAGCATGACAACTATCTACCATAACGCGAATATCGTTACAATGAACCCCACGCAACCGTACGCCTCTGCGATAGCGGTCGCAAATGGTTTGGTTGTCGCTATTGGGGCGTTGGATGTAGTTAACGCAAGTGTTTCTGGTCCCTCAGAACGGGTTGATCTGGGTGGGAGATTTGTTTGTCCCGGGTTTAACGACTGCCACATGCACGTGCTACCGTATGGATTGGATCTTTCGCAGGCGAATCTATCTCCGTCTGCCGGAGTCACTTCCGTCCCAGAATTGCTCGTTGCACTGAAGGTGTGGAGCGAGGAGAATCCGTCTTCTGAATGGATTCTCGGAAGCCGATACGACCAGAACACGTTTCCCGGCGTTCTCCACCCGACGAGACAGGAACTCGATTCAGCTTTTCCGAGTGACCCTGTATACGTCATGCAAACCAGTAAGCATGGGGGCACGGCGAACAGCGTTGCATTGAAACTCGCAGGAATCACACGCGATACGCCTGACCCTGACGGCGGCGAAATAGTGCGTAATGCCAATGGTGAACCAACTGGAGTTCTTCTGGAAAGCGCCATTGGGTTGGTCTACAACGTAATGCCACGGCCCGACAGAATTAGGATGATTGCGGCAATACACAAGGCACAAAAGGTCATGCTGGAAGCAGGAATTACCTCTGCATCCGACATGAATACGGGTTGGTTCGAAATTGCGACGGAGATCGATTGCTATCAGCAGGCTGCAAAAGAAGGCGCTCCCATACGAATGACGCTTTTCCCCCACCTGCCGGAATTCAGAAGTCCTGAGAACGTTCCAGACCGCAATGTATTCAAGGAACATTATTTTGCCGGTGGTCCTCCACAGGTACGACTCGGTAGCGGCAAACTCTTTTCGGACGGTGCCCTTACAGTTCGGACAGCGGCACTTCGAGAGCCGTACGTTGATGGTTCGGGAAGTGGGATGCTTCTGCATGAACCGGACGAGTTGTTCGCGTATATCGAGGCTGCACAACGGGGCGGATGGAACATTGCTGTGCATGCCATTGGGGATCGCGCAACAGAATTAGTATTAGATGGATATGCCGCGGCGCAGAAATCCGTGCCCCGATACAATACTCGCCACCGAATAGAACATGCAATGATTCTTGACGATGAGCTTATCCACAGGTTCGTCGAACAGAAGGTTGTGCCAGTCATACAACCGGAATTTGTTGCTAGGCTCGGTGATGCCTATATTCTCGGTCTGGGATTTGAGCGGGCATCCAAATTGAACCGCACTGCGTCACTACTGAAGGCAGGATTGCCAGTACCATTGAGTTCAGACTGCCCGATTGTACCAGGAGCGCCTCTGGACGGTATTCGCGCCGCATATTACCGCACCACTCGCAATGGAACTCAATTTGACCAAACGGAGTGTATGTCCGTCGAAGATGCCTTGCGGGGGTACACGGAATGGGCTGCCTACAGCGTTTGCGATGAGCAGGCAAGTGGCATGCTGAAGCAAGGGATGCGCGCCGATATGGTAGTCCTTTCGCACGACATATTGAATTCTGATGATGACCTCAATGCGGCGAAAGTGGTCGCGACAATAATAAGCGGTGAGCTTGTCTTCGGTAAAGACAATCTCGGATGAGCCAAGATGAGGCAAATGAAGTAGGAAATGGTGTCGAGTCGGATACCAAAACGTCAAAGAAGAAGCTGACCCGAAGACAAGTAATCTCTCGAATTCTGATGGGGGCAATAGGCGCGGGATTTGTTAGGACTGAGTGGGAGACTAATAGGATTGTTGTCACGCGGCATGTTGTTTCTCTTCCGAATGTGCACATTGGTGCAAAGCCGTTCCGGGTTGTTCAGTTGAGCGATCTACATCGCAGCAACATGGTTTCCGAAGGCATGATTCGAAAAGCGTGTAGTATTGCAATGGACCAAAAACCTGACGTTATCGCGCTTACCGGGGATTATGTGACGGGCAAAAGCGAATATATCTACTCGTGCCGCGAAGCGATGGAGGAGTTGAAAGCCCCGTTAGGTGTTTGGGGAATTCTGGGAAATCACGATTATGCAGAAAACCAATCAGAGCGAATTCAGGAGGCGATGGCTGCCAGAGGCATGCCCCTGTTAGTAAATGATAATGTCAAACTAGATAATGGGGTTTATTTGGTTGGGATTGACGATCTCTCCGAAGGATTTCCGAATTTACAGAAGGCATTCGGCGGTATCCCAGAGAGTTCACCGGTTCTGACTATGGGACATAACCCGAGGCTTGTACGCGGTTTAGAAGGAGTGCCCACCATAATGATGTCAGGGCACACTCATGGGAAGCAGATAAACATCAAAGGTTTCACATCAATAACCGGGCGCAATATCCCTTATGTTTCCGGTTGGTTTCAAGTTGGAAAGCTGCGTTTGTATGTAAATCGCGGAATTGGGGTCATTCGAATTCCACTTCGAGTGTTGTCTGCCCCGGAAGTAACTGTTTATGATTTTGTCCCTAAAGTAACATGATGGAGATGGCATGAAAGCGATTCTCGCTCTGGAAGATGGAACTATATTTGAAGGTGATTCATTCGGCTTTGAGGGCCGAACGTACGGTGAAGTTGTCTTCAACACTGGCATGACGGGCTATCAAGAGAT
>CAISOI010000409.1 GCA_903886985.1 uncultured Chthonomonas sp. | reverse complement strand
TTATTGTGCGTGGAGAAGCTGAACTAACTGCGCCAATATTGATGTGTGCTCTTGAAACAGGGGGCGATCTCTCTGAGGTTGATGGGATAGCATTTCGTCGGGGTGGTCGAATTGTCGAAACAAAACCTGCAACTATGATAACGGACTTGGAAACAATTCGTACCGGGTGGGAATTAATCGATCACAAGGACTACAGTTATTATGGTGGTATGCGCGGGGTGGTTATGCAGTTTTCACGTGGCTGCCCTCACAAATGCAATTATTGCGGACAACGTGGATTTTGGGCTAGGTGGAGGCATCGCGACCCAGTTAGATTCGCTAAAGAGATTGCCCGACTTCATCATGACCACGGGGTTGTGCTCTTCAATCTTGCGGACGAAAATCCAACCGTAAATAGGACTGTTTGGAAGGAGCTTTGCGAAGCGATCATTGCAGAGAACCTGCCAATCACGATAATTGGTTCGACACGAGCCGACGATATTGTCCGAGATGCTGACATTCTGCACCTCTATAGAAAAGCGGGGGTGGAGCGATGGCTGCTCGGCATGGAGAATACGGACGAAGCGACACTTCAATTGATTAAAAAAGGAGGTGCAACAAAAAGCGATCGTGAGGCTATTCGATTATTGCGCAAACATGGCATCCTGTCGCTTGCGACGTGGGTTGCTGATTTTGAAGAGGTTACGGATAAGGACATGCTGCGTTCATTGCGCCAACTTTTGTCATATGATCCAGACCAGATAATGGCTCTTTTTGTTACTCCGCACCGCTGGACAGGCTATTTTCGAATCGCAAAAGATCGTCGGATCATTCAGTTGGATCAGCGACGGTGGGACTATAAGCATCAGGTTTTAGAGTCCAGCAAAATGACGCCGTTTAGAATTACATTGTGGGTCAAGTTCATTGAAGTGTGTTTGCAGGCTCGACCAAGAGGTATTTATCGAACCTTCTTTCATCCCGACAAGCGGGTACGCCACGGAATGCAATGGTTTAATAAAATGGGCAGACGTGTCTGGCCACACGAGTGGTTAGAATTCTTCCGATTAAGACGTATATCAAATGGACCTACGCTATCTCAGTTTTGGGGATCTCCGCAAGACAAGAATGAGATTCCTCTTACCGTTCAGACTCGTGGCGAACGTATCGCCGAAATTGAGAAAGATAATATTACAGAATCGGTTGGTGATTCTGCAAGGAAACAGGTTCTGATTACCAGATAGAGCTGCTAAATCTACTGCTGTGCAGAGGTAAAATATCACTATGATAACTATCGGAATACTCTCCCTTCTCATTGCCTCAGGCAGCCCCAGTCCGGGCCGATACGACCTCGCTGATCGCGTCAAGCGCATGGATATTGCGTGGGTCAATCAGACAAATCCACAGCAGCGCCAAGCGGCAGTAACCGAAGTGAGTGGTGCAGTGATGGCCTTCTTTAGTGGCAAAACAGGGGATGCCTGTCGGAGCCTCGACCGAGCTCGATGCGCTCTTTCGTCATCTACTCCTAGCAATATCGACGCACTTATTATTCGATCAGAGCCGCCTGTTGTTGCGCCCGGCGCAAAGTGCAAGCTGACTTTCGGATGGGCTTACACTATCTCCACTCCCGACTTTAAACTGAACGGCAGCGCACTGCAGATAGGATCGACGGGTTCCACGGAATTCACTATCACTGCACCAGCCAAGGAGGGAATATCCTCCCAAATGCTGACTGCCGCGGGTTCAAAAAGAGAATTCCATATTCAGGTTGTTCAAGATTTTGCTTCTAGAGTTGACAGCCTTGCTGCGTCGCCAAAGACTTCTGCAATTGCTGCTGTACTTCGGCAAGTGGCAG
>CAISOI010000408.1 GCA_903886985.1 uncultured Chthonomonas sp. | reverse complement strand
TGCCAAAGCAAAGCAAGACAAAATATATCTGTATTTTATTGGCGATTCGATTGTTAGGCGCTGGGGTACAAGCGACCCACAATACGCCGATCTTCTAGCTAACTGGAAGTCAAACTTTCACGGATGGAACGCTGGGGATTTTGGTTGGGGAGCAGATCGTATCGAGAACATTCTCTGGCGATTACAGAATGGTGAGATGGACAATATAAAACCGAAGGTGATTGTCGTTCTAGCGGGAACAAATAATCTCTCTCAATTTCGCCAGCCCGAAGAACAGTCCAATGATATCAGTCGGGGCATTAGTGACATACTAACAATCTGTCGCGCGAAGGCTCCTAAAGCAACAATTATCCTGACTGGTATTTTTCCGAGAAATGATAATATGCGGCTAATACCGGTAATTAGGCAGATCAATTCCCGCCTATCCCAGCTCGCAAATGGGAAGCAGATTCGGTTTGTCGATGTCTTCAACAAGCTTGTGGATACGGAAGGCAAATTATTCGAAGGAATGATGAACTCAGCGGACAAGCTACATCCAACAGCACAAGGCTATCAGGTTTGGGCGGATGGGTTATCGCCAATCTTGACTGAATTACTCGGACCTAAAGCACAAATTGATCTTGCGCCACCGCCAACTGGCGCCCCTGAAACGCCAAAACCGAATCCTTGACAGCTATATTTTTGGTAAAAAATAGTAATCATGAGTTATTGGTTTGGGGTAATGTTCCATCGCTTGATGACTGGCACATCAGGATGGTGAACTGAAAAGCTGAGAACACTTAGTGATGCGGTATCGAGCGGAAAATGATCTGCCTCAAGAACTGGAAGGCCAATCCAACGTGCCGATAATACGCTTCCGAATTGACCATGGGAGACAAGCAATACATCGCCACCAAGACTTTGAAGGCGAGTAATTAGTCGGTCGGCTCGCTCAGATATTTGAGAAGGCGATTCGCCATTTGGGCAGCCATCACGAAATACACTCCAACCGCGATGAGTTTTAACTATATCCGCTGATGTAATGCCTTCAAAATCGCCATAATTCCATTCCACAAGTTCAGGGTCAATCTCCAATTTTGCGCCAGGCAACGCCAATTCAGCCGTGCGTCTCGCGCGTTGGAGGGGACTACTATAAATGTGTTCAAACTGTATGTCCGTAAGTAGAGGTATGAGCCTGCGAGCCTCTTCTTCGCCATGCTCCGTCAAAGGAATATCTGACAGCCCTGTATGCTGACCTGTCAGTGCCCACTCTGTTTCACCATGGCGAATAATATATACACTCATGTTTAACTCCGGTCAACCTTCCATTTCCAGTTTCGTACCTCGGGTAAGTCTACTCCATACTCACCGATGTGGATGGTGTGCTCAATCAATTTATTGGTCATCAACTGTTTCAAGTAATCGCCTTTAGCTCCTATTTGGGGCAAGCGATCAAGAATATCTCTTACTAAATGGAACCGATCGAGATCATTTTGTACCCGCATGTCAAACGGCGTCGTGATGGAACCCTCTTCTTTATATCCTCGAACATGCAAATTACGATTCGTCCGACGATAGGTCAACCTATGAATTAGCCAAGGATAACCATGAAACGCAAAGATGATGTGCTTGTCTTTTGTGAAAATGGAATCGTAATCGACTTCGCTCAACCCGTGCGGATGCTCGCTAGCCGATTGCAGCTTCATGAGGTCAACCACGTTCACGACCCTAATTTTCAACTCTGGTAGATGCTCTCGCAAGATAGAAACAGCCGCCAGAACCTCCAATGTAGGGACGTCTCCTGCACAAGCCAAAACAACGTCTGGTTCAACACCACGGTCATTACTCGCCCATTGCCAGATTCCGATTCCCTCCGTACAGTGCAGTTGTGCGGCTTCAATGTCGAGCCATTGCGGCATGGGGTGTTTGCCGGCAACAACCACATTAACATAGTGCCTGCTTTGCAAACAATGATCCATTACGGAAAGAAGGCTGTTGGCGTCAGGAGGAAGATAGACCCGGACTATATCCGCTTTTTTGTTAATTACGTGATCCAGAAAACCCGGGTCCTGATGGGTAAATCCGTTGTGGTCCTGTTGCCAGACGTGTGAAGAAAGCAGATAATTTAGCGAAGCTATTTTGTGGCGCCACGGCAGCTCAGCGGTTACTTTTAACCACTTGGCGTGCTGGTTAAACATCGAATCAATAATATGGATAAATGCTTCGTAGCAGTTGAAGAGTCCATGACGACCAGTCAGCAAATATCCCTCCAGCCAGCCCTCGCATTGATGTTCGCTCAACATAGAGTCGACCACGCGCCCAGAAGGAGCTAGGAATTCGTCATTTGGAACAGTCTCTGCCTCCCACTGCCTGCTCGTAACTTCAAATATTGCTCCAAGTTGGTTGGAAAGTGTCTCGTCTGGACCAAAGATTCTAAAATTACTATGGTCTTCGTTCATCCGGACAACCTCTCGCAGGAAGGCACCAAATACTTTTGTATCCTGCGCGTTTACTGAACCAGGAGACGGAACATTTACAGCGTAGTCCTTAAAATCGGGCATATATAAATCACGTAGGAGCACTCCGCCGTTAGTGTGGGGATTTGCACCCATACGCCTATTCCCTTTTGGCGCAAGTTCTGCTAT
>CAISOI010000407.1 GCA_903886985.1 uncultured Chthonomonas sp. | reverse complement strand
CTTCTTTGCTGGTGCGGCATCATCAGACTTCGCAGCAGCTTTCTTGGCAGGGGCCTTCTTGGCTACAGCCTTTGGAGCAGCCTTAGCTGCGGTTGCAGTTGCTTCGTTGACAACAGCCTTCTTGCCAGGGTGCCCTCAACGAGAACTTCGATGATTGCCATAGGGGCGTTGTCGCCCTTTCGTGGACCAATCTTCGTGATGCGGGTGTAACCACCATCGCGCTCTGCAAAACGTGGACCAATCTCAGTGAAGAGAGTATGTACTACGCCCTTGCTACGGATAACAGTCATCACGCGACGGCGAGAGGCGAGATCACCCTTCTTTGCGAAGGTGATCATCTTCTCGGCGAGCGGACGCACGCGCTTTGCTTTGGTCTCAGTCGTGGTGATGCGACCATGCTCGAAGAGTTGGCTTGCAAGATTCGCAAGGATCATCTTTTCGTGTGCAGGACCGCCACCGAGGCGAGGACCTTTAGTTGGAGTTGGCATCTATCTCTCTCCCTAGAACTGCTGGTCTTCGATGATGACCGGCGGAATTTCAGTGGGGTCGTAATCGAAATCTGCATCATCGTCATATGTGACAACAAGCGAGCGATCGAATCCGGCCGGGCTGTCTTTCAGTGCAAGACCCATCGAGATGAGCTTGGCTTTTACTTCATCGATTGACTTCGAACCGAAGTTACGAATATCGAGAAGATCAGCTTCGCTACGTCCGACGAGTTCGCCGACAGTCAGAATATTGGCCTTCTTCAAGCAGTTATATGTTCGAACTGAGAAATCCAGTTCTTCGATGCGTTGATCAGGTGCCTGAGGACCATTGAAGCCTTCAAGTGCAAAAGCAGCGTCGCCCAATGAAAATCCAGCACCGCCAACGAATTCCATGAACTTACGGAAATATTGGATCAAGATAACCGCAGCTTCGCTCATTGCTCGACTTGGACGGATGGTACCGTTGGTCGTAATATCTAGGATAAGTCGTTCGTAGTCAGTTTTAAAACCAACTCTAGTAGCCTCTACTGTCCAATTCACTTTTCGAACTGGAGTGAATGCAGAGCCTACTGGGATAACCCCAATTGGCTGATTGGCACGTCGATCCTGCTTGTCAGGAAGAACGTATCCCTTTCCGACTTCAACCGTCAACTCCATGTTCAAGGTGGAATCTTCGTCTGAAATAGTCGCGATATACGCTTCCGGGTTAACGACCGATATGTCAACCGGGCATTCAACGTCTGCACCAGTAATTCGGCCTTCACCTTTTTTGTTAATTTTGATCACTTGTGGCTCGGGCTTGCCCGGACCAGTGCGATCTATCTTTATATAAAGATCCTTTAGGTTCAGCAGCAACTCAGTGGTGTCTTCCTTGACTCCAGGTATTGTTGAGAACTCGTGCAGGACCTTATCAATTTTGACGTAAGTAACAGCCGCACCCTCAATAGAGGAGAGCATCACTCGGCGTAGAGAGTTGCCTAAGGTAACCCCATAACCGCGCTCAAGTGGCTCGATTACAAACTTACCAGTAGTTTCATTCTCTTCCAACGTTGTGATGTTCGGCATCATCAGTTCCATAAGTACCCTCCATGGAGGTCGAAATTCTTTCGGGGGAGGCCAGATTACGTCTGGACAACTACGGCGAACAACAATCGTTCAAGCCGTACCGAAAGTATTCCAACTCTCAGAATTTAGCGCGAGTAGAATTCGACAATCAGCTGCTCTTCAACGCCGGTATCGATTTGATCGCGCGTTGGCGTGGAGACTACCTTGCCTACTAGATTTGCGTTATCCATGTCCAGCCAACCTGGAAGGTTGCGGGCATGAATTTGAGCCCGCAATGCACGGATGATTTCGGTCTGAGCTTTTGACTCATGGACCGCGACAACATCACCTGGTTTAACCTGATAGGATGGGATGTTTACGCGAATTCCGTTAACAGTGAAAAATCGGTGGCTTACCAACTGGCGAGCCTGAGCTCTGGAAGTTGACAATCCCATACGGAAGATAACATTGTCTAAGCGCATTTCAAGGAGTTGGAGTAAGTTTTCACCTGTGACGCCTTTGCGTCTTTCCGCTTCCGTAAGATAGTTACGGAATTGACCTTCCATTACTCGATAAATACGTCTTAGCTTCTGCTTTTCTCGAAGCTGAACACCATATTCGGTCAGCTTCTTATTCATGACGGTTGCTCCGTGCTGTCCTGGTGGCTTTCGTCGCTTCTCTTTATCCAATGTACACTTCAGAACACACTTGGTGCCCTTAAGAAATAGTTTTACGCCCTCTCGCCGACATTGGCGGCAACGGGGATCCTTATTAATTGCCATTCTTTACGAATGCTCCTTCTGGTAATTTACCAGCAAGCGAGAGCCGTTTTACCGGCTCCTGGAAGTTTACGCAGCGACAATCGTCGTCCGCTTCTTCCTTCCGCGCATTGTTGATTTCAGTTGTCATGTCTGCCTCACCCGGGAAACCGGGAGCGGGCAGTCGTCAGTACAAATTAGACTCGGCGGCGCTTAGGTGCGCGGCAACCATTGTGAGGAATAGGTGTCACGTCTTTGATGAGCGTAACTTCCAGTCCCACACCCTGCAGTGAGCGAATTGCGGTCTCTCGTCCAGATCCTGGACCTTTAACCATAACGTCTACGCGACGTAAACCATGCTCCATAGCTTTGCGAGCTGCGGTTTCAGCTGCGATTTGCGCGGCAAACGGTGTACCTTTCTTAGTACCTTTGAATCCAATGGATCCAGCGGATGACCAAGAGATTGCTTCACCCTTAACATCGGTGATTGTTATGATCGTATTGTTGAACGTGGATTGCACATGAACCACGCCTTGAACGATATTTTTCTTGACTTTCTGCTTTTGACGTGATGCGCCAGCAGTACGTTTATTTGCCATACGGTATCTCCGGTCCTCGCCTACTTCTTAACTTTCTTCTTACCGGCCACTGTTCGCTTCGGACCTTTGCGTGTTCTTGCATTAGTCTTTGATCGTTGACCATGAACCGGAAGACTGCGCCGATGGCGAATTCCACGGTAACAGCCGATTTCAGACAATCGGCGAATGTTCATCGCGATCTCGCGTCGAAGGTCACCCTCTACGCGGTAATCACGTTCAAGAATCTCACGGATACGGCTGCTTTCGGCCTCCGTTAGATCGCGCACCCGAGTATCTGGGTTAATGCCTGCCATCGCCACGATTTTCTTCGCAGCAGTCAGACCGATACCAAATATATAAGGTAGCGCGTATTCAATGCGCTTATCGCGCGGCAGGTCTACACCCGCTAATCTTGCCAAGACATTACCTCCAAGTCGGCGCCCCGCTATTATTAGCCCTCACAGCTACTGCCGTGCAAACTAACATCAGCGAAACTACCCCTGTCGCTGCTTATGTTTCGGGTTAACACAAATAACCCGTACAACACCTTCTCGTTTGATCACTTTGCATTTTTCGCAAATTGGTTTAACGGATGCTCGTACCTTCACTTTGACCTCCTTGCCAGCCAATGAAAACTAACATTGTTCTGACACACTAAAACACGGTCGCTACCGAGCCGGATCGCTCCGCGCGCCGTGAAGAAACTGCAATTTAGTTGTTCTACGTATCCAAACGTACAATAACTAATTTACAGTGACTATCTATACCGGTACATAATTCTGCCCCGGGTTAAATCGTAAGGGGAGAGTTCTAATCGCACTTTATCGCCTGGTAATATCTTTATGAAATTCATTCGGATCTTTCCAGAAACATGCGCGAGCACTTCATGCTCACTCTCAAGCTTTACGCGGAACATAGCATTGGGGAGGTTCTCTGAGACAATACCTTCAACCTCAATACCTTTTTCTTTTCCGCTCTCTTCTTCTTCGGGTGTGACCTTCGGTGCTACCCCACCAGTTGCTGGCG
>CAISOI010000406.1 GCA_903886985.1 uncultured Chthonomonas sp. | reverse complement strand
CTTCAAAAGCAGCTGCATCTGGGAATTTCTTTCTGTCGTTATCATTCATTGCAACCAAGGGATAGAGTGCTTTAAAGTCCATTTTAGCCAGAGCTTTGTAGGCTATTAAGGCATTGTCTTTAGGATTGGATCGGTTGTTCATAAACCAATATCCGCCACCGCCAATAATCATGATCGCGAAGAGCGCAGGGAATACATAAGCCCCAATTCCCTTTTTCTCCTCTGGTTCTTCAACAGGGATACCGTACTTGCCACGGGTAGGACCCGGTCTCTGTGCAGGACCTGCCGACGAACCCTTTTTGCCAGGCGTTTCCGGCGGAGCACCGGGACCGGTTCTCGGGGGGGCTGGTCGCGGAACCTCTATGACTTCACCAGTCAATGAGATACGAACCTCTCCACCACCTGTTGACTGTGGAGCCTGATCGTCCATCGTGTAAATGCCAGGCAGTCCATTTGCGACCGTCGGAGCAGTGGGAGGTGGAGCAATCTCCGGTTCGGCGTTCATTGAAAATTGACAGATTGGGCATTTGTCCGCGGTTTCCGATACTCCGGATCCGCACGAGGGACATGCAATGGCCATGAAAAGGTCCTTTCTATTCAGGCAATGGATTCAGTATTGCTTTGAGATTAGGGTTTGGTTAGAAATCTTTGACAGTAGTTCAGCTATAGACCCTCAGTATTACTGCTCGGATTCAGTTTACCTCTGTTGTCCGGCTTGTTGAGACTTAATCTTGTCATAGCATTCGGAAAGTGCAATCTTCCATCCGTCTGCTTCTTTTCTCATGACATAGTGGTCTGAAAAAGTGTCGGAAGCAATGTTCATAAGTCCATCTCCAGCCTTTCGAACGGAAACGCTTACATCTGCTTCTGCTTTGTCGCCAGACTCGGATACGTTAGAGACTGTGAAATCGCCCATTTTCCCGGCCAGATTTGCGGACATTGGCCATTTCTGGACGAAAGTGCTTTTGTCGGTGTAAATCGCTTTGGTTTTCGCGTCGAGCATCGCGTATTGGACATCCGTATTACCCGATTTGATGGCTGCCACATAATCCACTAGCGCGATGCTCGGAGAATGTTTATACACAACAAAGTACCACTTGCCAACAAAGAACAGCACGATCGCCAGAATCACAAAGACGATGTACTCAACATATTTCTCCCCTTGGGGGCGTCGTTCTTGGAATTCCGATCGGTAGCCACGAGCCATGAAAAACAAATCCTCTCGACACAAGTATCACAAATAATAGTTTGAACATCAGAAACGGCAATGAAGACAAAGGCACATGATGGAACAAAAGAGCAGCAGCAAATGGTAACAGGTTTAAGGAATCAGGGCGTAGAAGCTGGGAACATAAACCCAAACAGGATATACGTATATCTGCAATAATCTAATATACGAGTGATAGGTTACCATAAGAGGTGGTATGACACCTTTTGACCATCTGCTTATGATCGCGTTATTGCTATGCGGACGATTTCGAGAAAGATATTTAGGATGACAAAAATGCTAAGTCGATGTTTAACAGGTGGAGCCTGAGAATGACTGAACACGGGCGATTTCTAACAATAGATTTGGGTGCGGAAAGTGGACGTGCAGTTCTTGGTAATATCGCGAACGATCAGTTAGAACTCCACGATCTCCATCGATTCAGTAACGATCCACAGTGGATCCTCGGCAGATTTCATTGGGACACAGTACGTCTATTCGCTGATATTAAGATTGGAATTCGTTTGGCATGCCAGGACAATTCGAACTTGGACGGAATAGGTATAGACACCTGGGGTGTAGATTTTGCTCTTTTGAACGCGCGGGATGAGTGCGTCGGTTTGCCATATCACTATCGTGATCATAGAACTGATGGCGTGATGGAAAAGACATTCGAGATCGTTCCACGGAGAGAGATTTACGACTCTACTGGCATACAATTCATGCAGTTGAACACGATTTTTCAACTCATGGCGATGCGGTTTGAGAATTCCGAACTCTTGGAGCAAGCAAAATCTTTGTTGTTTACTCCGGATTTGCTTCATTTTTGGCTCACTGGCGAGAAGGCAAATGAGTTCACAATTGCAAGCACCAGTCAATGCTTCGATCCCATTCGCAATAGCTGGGCCTTCTCAATTTTGGAAGATCTCGGAATCCCTGCGTCTCTGTTTGGAAACATTATTCCACCCGGGACCATACTTGGTCCCCTCCACTCCTCCGTCAGAAACGATACAGGTGCCGGGCCCATACCGGTAATAGTCCCAGCAACACATGACACTGGTTCCGCTGTGGCAGCTGTACCAGCGCTTCAAAAGAGCGGTTGGGCATATATTAGTTGTGGTACCTGGTCGTTGGTAGGTATTGAGTCGCCAAAACCTGTCATCAATGACCTCACATTTGAATATAATTTTACAAACGAAGGCGGAGTCGATGGTACTTACCGTCTGCTCAGAAATGTGATGGGTCTGTGGCTGCTTCAACAATGCCGGCGGTCGTGGGAACGCGCGGGCAACAGTTTTGACTATGCGGAGCTAGCGGCGTTGACCGCGAAATCGGAACGGTTTGTTGCGTTTGTGGACCCGGATAGTGATGCCTTCTTCAATCCTTTGGATATGCCCGCTGCGATTGCCGACTTCTGTTGGCGCACGGGACAGACAGTTCCGGTAGGTCCCGCTGCCATTAGTCGGTGCATTATCGAGAGTCTCGCAATGAAGTTTTGTTGGGTTATCGAAAAGCTGGAAGAGATCACGGGAACTAGAATTGACACAATCCACGTTATCGGTGGTGGATGTAGAAACAAGGAATTGTGTCAGGCAACTGCGGACGCGACCTCAAGAAGAGTGGTCGCTGGACCTGTAGAAGCTACTGCAGCGGGAAACATCATTGTTCAAGCAATTGCGGCAGGCAAAATTGGAAATATTGAGGAAGGGCGCGCAATGATTGCTCGATCTTTTGAGATGGAGGAATACCTTCCCATCAATGCGCAAGCATGGGAAGAGCCGAAACAGCGATTCAATAGTCTAATCGGCAGATGATACTTCGCCTTCTTTTACCCCGGATTATCGGCTGGAGAAACAGGTTCACCAAGGGTGACAAGAAGCAGCGGTTTGGGTTAGTACGGGGTGCGTTTGTCAGCGCGATAATTGCATGGGTAATTTGGAATATCACTTCCGAATTCATCGGTCCCATGGCAGAATATGGCCAAACAGAGCTCAGCCTCCTGAAACTAATGGAAAGTTTGCCCGCACAAGGTCTGTTTTGGTCTTTTTGGGTACTACTACTCTCCTCTATCACGGTAGGAATGCAAGTCTTCTATCTGAGCAATGAAATCCCACTACTGCTCTGTGCACCGATCACCCCCTCTAAGGTTTTCCTTGCGAAGCTGGTAGATGCAACTGCAATAAACGCCACCCTCTTTGT
>CAISOI010000405.1 GCA_903886985.1 uncultured Chthonomonas sp. | reverse complement strand
GTATGTTCGCGACAGATCGATACCCAGCAGATTTTATCTTTGACAATATATCCATGCTTACTAATGTAATCGATAGCGGCTATCGCTCAGGCGTTACAAAATTGATTAACATCGCATGCTCGTGCTGTTATCCACGTGATGCAGATCAGCCCATACGGGAGGAATATCTTGGAACCGGCCCAATGGAGCCGACCATGACTTCATTTGGAATGGCTAAATTAGCGGGGATTGAGATGTGCAGAGCTTACAATCGACAATACAAAATGAACGCGATATCCATAATTGGCACAAATGTCTTTGGTCCGAACGACAATTTTGATCTTGAAACCGCTCATGCCCTGCCGGCCATGATCCGCCGGTTTCATGAGGCAAAAATGAGTGATAGTCCCACTGTAACTGTATTGGGCACTGGTCGCCCAAGACGCGAGTTCATGGCAGTTGATGATCTTGCCGATGCTTGCCTATTCCTGATGGAGAATTACGACGGTCCCGAACCGATCAATGTTGCGCGTGGGGAAGACCTCTCTATATTGGAGCTTGCACAATTAGTAAAAAAGGTTGTGGGATATTCGGGGGAAATCACTCTGAAGCCTGAAGCTGGTGATGGGGTTTTGCGAAAAGTTCAGGATGTGACGCGCCTCAATAGTTTGGGGTGGAAGCCCTGTGTTGATCTTGAACTTGCAATTCAGGACACATATGATTGGTTCAAACTTAACCAATGAGTATGCGGCTAATGAGCACACATGATTAATGGCAAACTTAAGCGACTCTTCATCGTAACGGACAGTTTCTTTCCGCACGACTATTCAACTGCCTGGTTCATCAACCGAATTGCCGCTAGGCTGTCTCAGGATTTCGAAGTACATGTTATCACCGCAACCTCAAGTGAGAATACGAATCCTAAAGACTTCGACATAAGTAGAGTAAATGTCCATCGGGTCGGCGTTTCCAACAAGTATTCATATTCCATCCCTCTGAGGTTAATAGCATCGCTAAGAGTTGCAACAAGTCTAGCAAAAGAGTTGAAAACCAATATCACTGCAGGTGATCTCGTATTTGTCACAACCAATCCTCCTATGCTCCCATCTGCCATTCTAAAGGTTTGCTTTGAAGCACGGGTTCCCTGTGTATTAAACGTTCAGGACCTCTATCCTGATGCTTTGGCGGCAGCTAGATTCTTGAGTCGGTCGGGACTCCCGTTCAAATATCTGGAGTGGAAGTCCACGCGTGAATTGAAGATGTTCACCGTTATCACAGCTGATGGCCGAGACGCACTAGAAGTAATCGACCGACGACTTGGTTCCACGAAAGTGCCACTCTTCTTTACGCCTCATTGGGCGGATACAGATGCTATCAGCCCCATGAATAAGTCCAAATCAACAATGATCCAGTCCTTGGGGTGGCAGAATGAATTTGTCATTCAATTAACTGGCAATTTGGGAAGGCTTCAAGATAATGAAATTGCATTCCGTCTTCTAAAGCACTTTCATGGAGTAAACGGCATAAAATGGATACTCTCGGAGCGGCTTCTCACGGCAATTCGTCCATCAGATAGTGAATGGGTGATCAAGAATCCAGACATAAAATTAGTCCCTTTTCAAAAACGGGAGCAAATGTCCGATCTTCTCGCGGCATCGGATCTGCACATGATTCTTATGAGGCGTGGAACCTTCGGAGTCTCATCTACTAGCCGGGTCTATAATATCCTCGCCTCGGCGCGACCCGTTTTGGCCGCAGCGGAACCAAATTCCGAACTGGAACAAGTTATTCGGGAGACTAATTCAGGCATGGTAGTTGACCCAGCAAATCTGGAAGCGTTGATAACTGCCATAGTGGAGTTGCGGGTAACGCCTAACAAACTAGAGCAATGGGCCAATAATGGACTAAAGTCTGCTATTGATAAGTTCAATGAGGGCAACTGCATTGAGAAGTATAACGATATAATAATGTCATTATAATGGACGTGTTGCTGTGATAGAAACCGATCTGTGGTCCACAATTGGAATACTGACTAAAGAATACGGCACCCAGGCGCACCCTGCCGGTCCAGATCCATTGCATCAATTATTGTGGGAAGTCTCGGGATATCTTTGCACTGACGAGCGGCGGCTAAAGGCGTTCCATAGGTTAGGGGAGCAGGTTGGATTTGAACCTGAGAAATTACTTGCTGCTAGTCTCGATGTGCTGAAAGAGATCGCAGCCCTTGGTGGGATACACCCTGACATTCGTGCGGGTCGGATGCGAGATATTGCGGAAATCACCCTCGAAGAGTTTGATGGCGACCTATACAATGCGTGTCGCCTGCCTTTAAAGCAAGCCATCAAAGCATTCCAGCGATTCGGCGGAATTGCGGAGCCTGGTGCAACAAAGATTCTTCTGTTTGCTGGAGCCTACCCCTTTCTTCCTCTCGAATCGAACGGTTTGCGATGCCTCATGCGGTTGATTGGGGTAGAGGATACAGGGAATTACAATAAGGACTATAGAGCGGTTCAAAGTGCGATTTCTGATCAGATTGGCGAGTCGTTTGAGGATTTACAACAGGCTTACCTGCTGTTGCGTTTGCATGGTAAGACGATCTGCAAATCAAACAAGCCAATATGCGGGCAGTGTCAACTTGCAAGTAACTGTAGTTTTGCAACGCACTTGCGCTTTCTTTCGTAGTGTTGAAAGTACACTTATTGAGATTAGTTTAGTCTCGGTACAAGAACTAATGTAGAGCATTGTTAAAGGATCCCAGTCAGCAAATGCTGCAACTTACAGAAGAAGAATTAATTCAGACTTTCCGGCGCGCGGAGGAGATTGCGGAACATCTACCTGACTCTTCATCTCCGGATAATTCTCTGGCGCAATACGACCTGTACATTCGCACTGCAGAAGAATTAGGAATACCGCAGGCGGCGATCCTTCAGGCACTTCGGGAAAAGCACTTCGTTCCAACAGAAAATTTTAAAATCGGCGATATCGTTTTCGCGCCGTCCACCGACAACGCCCTCTATCCCGCAACCATCACACGTATCGATGACGAGGGCCAAGTGATCGTTAGATTCGTTTCTGGCGGAGACCAATCGATCTCTTCAGGAGATGTCCGATCCCTTAGTCTTGTGCCGGGCAGAAGTATTCAGGTCGAGTATAGCGCAATTTATGAGGGCGTAACCGGGATGTGGCAAAACGTCAAGATTGTCGCTTTCGATGCAGAATCGCTCACTGCAACGGTTTCATGGAACACTTTAGAAATTACAGCTCCCCTTGCGAAATTAAGGATCCCGCCAGCCAAGGTAAAGGCGCAGGTGGGCGTGCGCCCCCTGCTTATTAAGGCGATACTCATTGCCGGAGGTCTTGGAACGGGATTGGGATTCTTATTGGGGCATTTCTTGAAATTCTAATGGGTTTGTAATTTTCACAGTTGCCCGTTAACATTCAAAGTATAGTCCGTTACAATTTTCACAGACTATTGACATTGACAACTGAAAGTGATAACATTGTTTTGTAGATTTAGGTGGGCGTTGTTAAGCAGTCTTAAAATGACTGGGTGATGACGTAGGCCGGTATCTTCTTGTAGGGGCTTATGTCTTAGCCTGCGTACATGGAAGAGCCGGTTTTTTTGTTTTTAGGTCAATACAATGAGTAGAAGAACCAAAGGGGCAATTGAAGCCGACATAGCCAACGCGGTTGTGCGGTTTCAGCGCGAACAGCAAGGGAGAGGTCCCTCGGATGTACGCGTCCATTTGGTTGGGGATATGCTCATTGTTCGATCCGGGGGAATTTTTACTCCCACAGAGAGTCATCTGGCAACCACAGATGAAGGACGTAGAATAATACGGAGTGCGCGCCACGAGCTGAGAGGCATTCACCAATCAGAGATCGAGCAGATCGTTGCCGATATTATCGGATGCGTTGTTAAGCGAAGTTACTGTGACGTAGATGTTTTAGCCGCCGAACAGATCGAAGTCTATGTTTTGAATACGGACATCGAGAGGCAGTTGCTGAGACAAGAACTTGAAATACTCGGTGAAGTCGCTACGATAAAGCGTTAAATCACCGAAACAACTAAATCGTCGTGCTGGTTGCAAAGTCGAAGGGCGCACATTGCGCAAGTCGAAATTGAGGCCGGAAGATCTTTTCCCATTCCTATTTATGGGTCAGATTTTCCGGCCTTTTTGTTTGTGTCTTGATCTAGATCGAGAATGGAGAGGTTGGAATGACAGACATTCTGTTTTTAGCGGTAATTATCGCCTTTTTCGCAATATGCGTTTCCTATGTTCGTGCCTGCGAAAGATTGTGAGGTTGAAATGATTGAAGTATTACTTGCTGCGCTCGTATCCGGGCTGCTGATGATCTACTTGGTCTACGCGCTCATTAAGCCAGAGAAGTTTTGAGAGGACGACAATGACATTCGTTGGAGTTTTACAAATTCTGTTTATGTTCGGTCTGCTTTTGTTGACCGTGAAGCCATTGGGCAGCTACATGGCAAAGGTTTTCGAGGGAGAGCGCACGCTGTTCACGCCGATATTGCGCCCTATGGAAACACTGATTTACAAAATGTGCGGAGTCCGTGAAGACAAAGACATGAAGTGGACAACCTATGCGTTCGCAATGATTGCCTTCAGTCTTGTGGGTACTGTCGCCACTTATGTTCTTTTGCGGATGCAGGGAATGTTGCCATGGAATCCGCAGCACTTCGGCGCCAAGGAGATGCCCGCAAACCTGGCGTTCAATACTGCCGTTTCGTTTACGACCAATACGAACTGGCAGTCTTATGTTCCTGAAACCACGGTCAGCTACTTTAGCAATATGGTTTCGCTTGCAATTCATAACTGGATGTCGGCTGCAACGGGCATGGCGATTGCAATGGCACTGGTGAGGGGATTTGCAAGAAAGTCCGCAGCAGGGATTGGCAATTTCTGGGTCGATTTGACTCGCTCAACTATATACATACTTGCTCCGATCACTGTGATCTATGCGCTCTTCCTAATCCAGCAGGGAGTTCCTCAAAATTTCTCCCCTTATTCCGCTATTAAAACGGTCGAAGGTGCATCCCAGACGATTGCTCAGGGGCCTGTCGCTAGTCAAGAAGCGATTAAGATGCTCGGAACCAACGGAGGCGGATTCTTCAATGCGAACTCTGCGCATCCGTTTGAAAACCCAACTCCACTCACCAATCTGGTTCAAATACTGTCGATCTTCCTGATCCCGGCAGCCTTGACGTATACATTTGGCAAGCTCGTTGGGAATGTCAAGCAAGGTTGGGCGATCTTTGCGGCCATGAGTGTCCTCTTCTTTGCGGGGCTCTTCTTCTGCTATCGGGCGGAAGCCGCGGGGAACCCAAACTTATCCGCCAAAGGCATTGGAATTGAAAATGCCGCAACCGATACTCAGGCTGGCGGCAATATGGAAGGCAAAGAGACACGCTTTGGAATTTCTGCCTCTGCTCTCTTCGCAACGGTTACTACTGACGCATCCTGCGGAGCGGTAAACGCTATGCACGATAGCTTTACTCCCATCGGGGGTTTAGTTCCACTTGCGAATATCCTTACGGGTGAAGTGATCTTCGGTGGTGTTGGAGCTGGGCTTTATGGGATGCTGATGTTTGCAGTTCTTGCAGTTTTCATCGCAGGACTGATGGTCGGTCGCACACCGGAGTATATCGGCAAGAAGATCGAAAAGTTCGAAGTCAAAATGGCGATGTTAGCGGTCTTAATCCTCGCTGCCAGTATTCTCGGGTTCAGTGCTCTTGCCTCAAACCTGAATCTTCCACCGGGAAAAGATTCCGCATCCTTTACCGATGCTCAAAAGGCAGATGAAGCAAAGATGGGATCGATTGCACGATGGAATCACGTTAACGGCAGCAGCCCAAGCCAGTACAACGGCGCAATGGCAAACAATGTGAATAACTCTGGTCCACACGGACTGTCTGAGATCATCTATGCTTACGCATCTGCAACCGGCAACAATGGATCGGCATTTGCAGGGCTCACTGCAAATACCCCCGTTTACAATGGGACTCTCGGCATTGCGATGTTGATCGGACGCTTCATGATGATTATTCCTCTGCTCGCAATTGCTGGCAGTCTGGCAGCGAAGAAGCATATTCCGGCGACATCCGGCACATTCCCCACTGACTCTGGAACGTTCGTTCTGTTGTTGGTCGGTGTTGTGGTAATCGTCGGTGCGCTCACTTTCTTTCCCGCCCTCGCGCTTGGTCCCATCGTGGAACACTTCCAGATGATGACCGGCGGGAAATTGTATTAAGAGAAACGAGAATTACGATGAATAACGATATGACCGTTCAAAGTACATCCGGGAAACGAAAGGCTTCGAGCCTCTTTGACCCGAACATTATAAAACGAGCCTCCAAAGAGGCATTTCTAAAGCTCAACCCAAAGACAGTCGCCAAAAACCCTGTCATGTTTGTGGTGGAAGTTGGAAGTCTGCTAACAACCATCCTATGGATCAAGGAATTAGCAACTCACACCGGACATCCGCTATTTACCGGGCAGTGCACGTTGTGGCTCTGGTTTACTGTGCTCTTTGCAAATTTTGCAGAAGCCATGGCAGAAGGTCGAGGTAAAGCACAGGCAGACACACTTCGAAAGACCAAAACAGAGACCAAAGCCCGTAAACTTGATAGCAATGGAATCGAGCAATTAGTTTCCGCAACGGAACTCAGACGTGGAGACCGGGTTGTGTGTGAAGCAGGGGACATCATCCCTGGTGACGGCGAAGTGGTTGAAGGTATCGCCAGCGTGGATGAAAGCGCCATAACCGGAGAGAGTGCCCCAGTCATCCGTGAAAGCGGTGGAGACCGAAGCGCTGTGACTGGCGGAACCAAGGTACTTTCCGATAAGGTGGTCATTTGCATTACGTCCAACCCGGGCGAGACCTTTATCGATCGAATGATTGCTCTCGTGGAAGGTGCCCAACGTCAAAAAACACCGAACGAGATCGCACTCTCCATCCTGCTCAGCGGACTGACCATTGTGTTCTTGTTGGCGGTGGTGACATTGCAGCCCTTTGCAATCTACTCCGTCAAATCCGCTGGAGTGGGAGAAGCCCCATCTGTTACGGTCTTAGTTGCACTTCTGGTATGCCTCATTCCAACAACTATCGGTGGATTGCTCTCGGCAATTGGAATTGCAGGGATGGACAGAGTTATGCAGCACAATGTTCTCGCAATGTCTGGAAAGGCAGTTGAAGCGGCTGGCGACGTCAACACTCTATTGTTGGACAAGACCGGCACCATCACGCTCGGAAACCGGGAAGCAGTCGAATTCATCCCGTTGGAGGGTGTTAAGATTGATGAGCTTGCAAATGCCGCGCAACTCTCCTCACTTGCTGACGAAACTCCTGAAGGTAGAAGTATAGTCGTGCTCGCGAAGGAGCAGTATGGTTTGAGAGGTCGCGAACTTCAATCCCACGAAGCAGAGTTCATCCCATTCACTGCACAGACTCGAATGAGCGGAATCAATATCGATTCACAACAGGTGAGAAAAGGTGCCGCAGGATCGGTGAAGGCATGGGTTCTCAATCAAAAGGGAACTGTAACCAGCGAATTGGACGATATTGTTACTCGCATCTCCAGTATCGGTGGTACGCCTTTGGTGGTAGCACTTAACGACAAAGTCTTGGGAGTTATCTATCTGAAAGACGTTGTTAAGGGCGGAATGAAGGAACGATTCGACGAGCTTCGAAGAATGGGTATCAAAACCATCATGATCACTGGTGATAACCCACTGACAGCTAAATCCATTGCGGAAGAAGCTGGCGTGGATGATTACCTGGCTGAGGCAACTCCTGAAGACAAGATGGAGCTCATCAAACGCGAACAAGCCGGTGGAAAACTGGTTGCCATGACCGGAGACGGTACAAATGACGCCCCCGCTCTTGCACAGGCGGACGTGGGAGTTGCCATGAATACTGGTACTCAAGCTGCAAAAGAAGCAGGCAACATGGTCGACCTCGACAGCAATCCAACGAAGTTGATCGAAGTTGTAGAGATCGGAAAACAACTGCTGATGACACGAGGTGCATTGACAACATTCAGTATCGCAAATGACGTTGCGAAATACTTCGCGATTATCCCGGCAATGTTCATGGCAACTTATCCTGCACTTGCCGCGCTGAATATCATGAAACTAAGCACACCCCAATCTGCAATTCTCGCAGCCGTGATCTTTAATGCGCTAATCATCATTGCGCTTATTCCTTTGGCATTGCGTGGAGTGCCTTATCGACCAATGGGTGCGGCCGAGGTTCTTCGCAGAAATCTCTTGATTTATGGTGTTGGCGGTCTGATCATTCCTTTCCCAGGAATTTGGGTTATTGACCGACTTTTGTCTGCCCTGCATTTGGCGTAGACTGTTTAGAAAGGTAATTTACAATGTTACGAGAACTTCGACCTGCGATAATGATGGTATTTACGTTTATACTTTTCACAGGTTTGCTCTATCCTTTAGCGGTAACTGGTTCTGCCTCGGTGCTGTTCCCTAAACAGGCAAAAGGCAGCCTGATTGAGAAGAATGGTGTTGTTGTTGGATCAGAATGGATTGGTCAGAATTTTGCTGCTCCAAACTATTTTCATCCTCGTCCCTCTGCCGCAGGCAACGGGTACGATGGTGCAAATTCCAGTGGAACGAACTTGGGACCGCTGAGCGACAAATTAATAAACGGCATTCACAAAAAACTGCCGGACGGTAAAGACGATCCTTCGAACTTTGATGGAGTTAAAGACCTTGCAGCCGCATATCGTAAGGAGAATGGTGTATCGGACGCCACAGCTTTACCCGCAGACGCAGTGACTCGCAGTGCCAGCGGACTGGATCCGGAGATATCTCCGGCAAATGCGGAACTTCAGGCCAAACGAGTTGCTGATGCCCGACATATATCCGTGGAAGATGTAAAGCGCAAAATTGCAGAGAATACTCAGACCCGAACTCTAGGAATTCTTGGCGAGCCGCGCGTAAATGTTCTAAAACTAAACTTGGCGTTAGATAGCAAATTACGTCTATTGTAAATC
>CAISOI010000404.1 GCA_903886985.1 uncultured Chthonomonas sp. | reverse complement strand
TTGGCAAAGATCTTTAAGACATTCGTGGTGGAAGCAGAATCTGAAGATGATGTTGGTATTCGATGCAAGGATTGCTCCAAAAGCTTGCAGCGACAGTATGATTACTGTCCATTCTGTGGGAAACAACAATCGGCTGAAGATATCACCAATGAGGAAATAGTAATATGACAACCACTCTTAGTCCCGAAAAAAGACACTCCACGCGAACCAAACTAAAAGGGATTCACCCGGCCGCATTTGAGCATCCTATCGACCGGGCTGCGCTGGAAGTGTTGCGCAAAACACCGGGCCTCCCTTTCTTGCTCAAGAAGCTCGCCTCGCTGGGTTTTGAACGTCAGGTGAGAATATATTTCACCGCGGATACCCTGAGACTGTCTCCCAAACAGTGTCCCGAAATTTATAATTTGTTAGTCGAAGCGGCAGAAATCCTCGACATGCCTGAGCCGGAGCTCTATTTGTGGCAAAATCCATTTCCAAACGCTTTTGCGATTGGAATGGACCGACATACCATTGTCGTTACGTCAGGGCTTGTTGAGCTCTTAGATGAGGATGAACTTCAAGCGGTCATTGCTCACGAATTGGGACACATCAAGAGTGGTCATAGTCTGTACCGCACCATTGCAATCTACCTGGCAATTGCCGGTCTCCATGTCGCGCGCAATCTGCCATTTGTCAATTTGCTCTCTGACATGATCCTGTATGCCTTGTATGACTGGTCTAGAAAATCAGAACTAACGGCCGACAGGGCTGGTCTTCTGGTTGTTCAGGACCCAGCCGTGTCGGTCCGCACTCTACTTAAACTGGCGGGTGGAGGCAATAGTACTATTGGTGAAGCGAGCACCGCTGAGTTTTTACGCCAGGCAGATGACTACGAAGATATGGATGCCAGCCCGCTCAATGTGCTCTATAAATTCGAACTCACCCGGTTTCAGACTCACCCGTTCCCTGCATTGCGAGCCAGAGAGATTAATCAGTGGGGAGCTTCTAAGGAGTACCAGGAGATCATCAGCGGCAATTATCGTATGGAATCAGAGAACAATACTCTGCGATTCTGCACTTCGTGTGGCAGCCGAATTGAGAACTTAGCGTTCCGATTTTGCCCTGATTGCGGTGACGCGTTGAAATAAAAATGACCGTCAGTATTTCCGGACGGTCATCCTTTCTTATCAACAGTTCAGCCTTCTGCAATCTTACGGTCGAGTTCCTCGTCATCCATTTCTGAAAATTGCTTTAAGAATAGGTCTCGGTCATGCCCGTATTTGAATCCCATTTCGCGCCGCATCTTTGCCTGAATAAATCGAGCCTTGTCTTCGCGTTTTCGACATACTAACTTCGGAACTGGAGCTGGCTTGCCATCAACCAGTGATACCATCGTTACGTGGCATGAATTCGTGTGGCGGATTTTTCCAGTAGGTAAATCCTCTGCGAAGATATCAATCTCGACTTCCATGGAGGATCGACCAACGTAACCTATTCGTGCAACAAGATTCAATAGCTCACCCACATGAATTGGCTGAAGAAAATCGACTCGGTCAAAGGATGCCGTGACACACACCGTCCCCGAATATCGCGCGCAGCAGACATAAGCGAGGTTGTCCACCATTTTAAGAACATCTCCACCGTGGACATTGCCAAAGAAATTAGTATATTCCGGTGTCATCAATTGCGAGACACGTACCTCAGTCTCGTCTGCATATTTGAACTCAGGCATGATTTCCTACTTAAAAATGTCGTTAAGAAGTGCAGCCAGTCGATAACCTGCAAGGGCGACTTTTTCTCTGGCAGCTTTTTGTGTACCAGTCCTGTAGGTATCGCCGGGTTCCTGATTTTCAACCGCAGTGTAGACAAACGATTTACATAGTTCGTTGCCCTCTTTGGTCCAATCCGCAACGATCAAAGAAGCAGCTCCGCCAGCGGTGGCGATAGGATTTGCAGCCTCGGCTTCGTCAGCAAGTTTCTTGAGTTTTATGTTGCCATCATCGTTCAATGGACGAGGAATATCCTCGTACATCCCGGCGCCACTATCCCAATAGGCATGCAGATTCCGATAATTCCCTGACAATCGGAACTTATTGCCACCTTGATCTCCCTGCGGATTCGATTTGGAAAACCGCGATGTGGTGTGCAAAGGCATGTGAATGTCCCCAACGAAGTGTATCAGGAATTTCAACATCTTAGACTTTTCCGAATCCGGAGCTTTGTTCGAGCGAAGAACTGTAATGCACTGTTTGATCGCCCATTCGACATTGTCGGTCTTGCCTGCCACTTCCAATGGCGTATTGTCCATGCTGAACGGAATATCGGTGTAATGCCAATTGTCGTAAGCGTGAACATCTATTCGCTTCAAATCATCCGCCCAAACGGACGACGTTTGAAAGGTGGCACTGTCGGGCAGCGCGTCCAATTTCAACAGCCGCTCTGCCTGAGATTTTGCCGCAGGTGTTAGCCTTCGATAGGCGATCTCCGCTACTACCATATGCCCTGTGCTCCACCATGCCTTTGAGGGAAGTGATAACGAGACCAATCCCAATCCTAGAACCATTGCAAGACAAGATTTTAACTGCTTGTTATTCAGTCCATTAATCTTCATTTTGTTATTTCAATCCTTTTATCCAACTATGATCAGGGTCGTCAGACCACGCCCCATAATTTCGTGTCTCTCCAGCAAGTGCCCACAAATAGAGGAGCTGATATCCAGGGGCAGCGACCACTGGATGATAACCTCTTGGAAGCACCACGACATCTCCGTCCTTTACTGCATAAGTAACATCTAGAGGTGAAGGGTCGTTAGGTGAAGTGTATATCCGCTGCAACCCAAATCCTTGAGGCGGGTTGAACTTATACAAGTACACCTCTTCCATTTTAGACTCTTCACCGAGATCCTGATCATGTTTATGAGGTGGAGAACTGGACCAGTTTCCCGGAGGGTTGAGCGTCTCTCCTACAATCAGGCGATTGGCTAAGACATTGTCGCCAACACTCGTGACAACAGACCTTTGCCAGTTGTTCTGTCCGATGACTTTGGTAGATGCTTCTGCGGGAAATATC
>CAISOI010000403.1 GCA_903886985.1 uncultured Chthonomonas sp. | reverse complement strand
GGCTCTTGAGAACGGACTTGAGGGAGTGGAATACTTCGGAGCCCATTCGCAGTGCATCAGAGAAGCTCTCCGCACCCACTGGCATTGCCATAAATTCCTGCATATCAACGCTGGAATCAGCATGTTTGCCACCGTTTAGAATGTTCATCATTGGGACTGGTAAGGTACAGGCTGAAATCCCGCCTAAATAACGGTAAAGAGGGACACCAAGCGTTGCGGCGGCAGCTTTTGCAATGGCCATGGATACGCCCAAGATTGCGTTCGCGCCAAGATTGGCTTTGTTATGAGTACCGTCCATCTCAATCATCAAACGGTCGATGCCGAGTTGGTCTGTTGTATCCATATCAATGATCTCAGGAGCTATTCGGTCATTGACATTATCGACCGCGTTTAAAACTCCCTTGCCGCCATACCGAGACTTATCGCCGTCACGAAGTTCAACGGCTTCATATGCTCCCGTGGATGCGCCGGATGGGACAGCCGCCCGACCGATGGTGCCGTCTTCCAGAATAACATCGACTTCTACAGTCGGGTGTCCGCGTGAATCGAGAATCTCCCGTGCAATGACCTCGGAGATGATAGACATTATATGTAACTCCTATTGGAAAGTATGTGATTATCTTTAAGCTGTCAGAACTCAATCAGTGTGTAATCTTTGGGAATTATAGCATAAAGTGGGGAGACGTCCCTGAGGGCGATGTCTCAGTTGCAGGCATTCCGAATGGTAACGTCGAACATGAAAATATGATTTCAATTGATGTTTAGAATGTTGTACAGGATGGGATTCCTCATGTTTTCACGCCGAGATCTGCTACAGGCTGCACTTTCCGCAATGGTAGTACCAGAGATTAATTCTTCGTTAAATATGGCAGCCAGCCAGGAACCTACACCGATTGCGCCTGTGCCGTCTCCGCGTCACCTTCCATGGCACAAGCTGGAGTATTACGCCTTTGTCCATTTTAATATGAACACCTATACCGGCAAAGAATGGGGAGAGGGTTATGAAGACCCGAAACTATTCATGCCGGAAAAGCTGGATTGCAACCAGTGGGTAAAGGTATTTAAAGAAGCCGGTATGAAAGCGGTGATTATTACCGCCAAACACCATGATGGCTTCTGTCTTTGGCCGAGCGAGTACACCGACCATTCTGTAAAATCGAGCAATTGGAGGGGAGGCAAGGGAGATGTTCTTCGCGAGCTTTCGGATGCTTGCCATAAACAGGGTCTGAAATTTGGTGTCTACCTTTCTCCGTGGGATCGAAACCACCCGTTATATGGAACTCCATCATACAATGATTTTTTCAAACGTCAGTTGACTGAGGTGTTATCTAATTACGGCGAGATATTTGAAGTTTGGTTCGATGGCGCCAATGGAGAAGGTCCTAACGGGCGAAAACAGACTTATGATTTTCCGGGTTTCATTGATGTCGTTCGGAAGTGTCAGCCAAAAGCAGTGATTTTCAGCGATGCTGGACCAGATGTCCGATGGGTGGGGAACGAAAGCGGACGGAGTAATCCCACAAGTTGGGCAATGCTAAAGCGCGACGAATTCTATCCCGGTACTCCTCGGTCTGCCGAATTGACCTCCGGGCATGAAGACGGAACACATTGGGTTCCCGCCGAGTGTGATGTTTCCATTCGTCCTGGTTGGTTCTTTCGAGACTCTGAAACGCGTCGCATCAAATCCGTAAAACAATTGATGGATATCTACTATGCGTCCGTCGGTCAAAACGGCTCTCTGTTGCTCAATGTCCCTGCAAACAAAGAGGGATTGATCGCTCCGGAGGATGCATTGCGATTGAGAGAATTCAAGGCTGCGCGTGACCTAGCATTTGGCACCGATTTAGCCTTTAGGAAGTCTGTCAAAGCATCGTCCACCTGGAAAAATAAGGCGGCCTTTTCAGGAGGTAATGTCACTGCAGGGAAATCCGGCAAGTTTTGGGCTGCGAGCGAGGATGATAGCATCTCAAAACTAGTGATTGAACTGGGAAATCCTCAAAAATTCAATGTGGTGAGATTGCGAGAAGAGATCAGATTGGGGCAACGGGTTGAAGCATTTAAGATATCTGCGCGGGTCAATGGTAATTGGCAGAGATTTTTCGAGGGAACAACCATCGGTAACTGTCGGATCGTGCAAGGTGAAGAGGTTGTTGCAGATGCGGTAGAACTCGTGATCTCTCGGTCACGGGCATGCCCCACAATATCCCAAATTAGTGTTTTCGATGCTCCCAAATTGTAGAATGAACGATTGTAATTCTTCTCCAAGATATTTGGTTCTTATAGCCCGGACTGTACTGTTCGGGTTATTTGCATGTTCCTGTATGCTTTGCTCGGCAGACTCCATAACCGCCGTAGTTGTAAAGATCGGGGCGAATTGGGTTGTTGTAGTGCCGAAAATAGACGAGCTTTCCGACCTTGTGCCAATTGCTCGGGCCAGTAAATCAGGTGTTGTGGTACCTGTATGTTTAACGACTGGTAAGTGGCTCGCGGGGCAAATGGGGGCAGATGGCAAGGTTAAGATTGTACTTTCAGATGGAGATTTAACCTCGATTGTGCCTGGATACAACAATCTCGATCTGCAAGGACCTGCATCAACACTTGTTCATGTTCGTTTTGATAGTTCCAGCATGTTGAAATCGGACAGTGATCTTCGATCCGTAGCTAATGCGCGTATGTACCCACTGACGATGACCAGTAGTGGGAATACAGTTACGGTCGCCATTGGAGTCGTCGCAAAACGGCTTACTTTCTCATTCGATAAAGTGCCTACATCTCCTGTTTCTGGACTTGTTAGAATGGCAATAGGGCTGCCATCTCGTTTCAAGTTGCTGCCTTCTGATTTTGTAAATGATATTGAGAATGGCAAGGTAGTCACGGCCTCCATAGAGATCCGCGAAGAGGGTGCAGTAGATGCGGTTTCGTTTCAGAATTCGGAATTGCACAGCGCGTCTCTTATGGCGGCGCAAAGAGTAGGACCAATCCGAACAGTTGCTTTCAAGTCGTTCTCTCCTAGAGCACTGACACTTGCAGCTCGGGAAGCAATTCCGCTTTTTCGTTTCGACGAACCAGGATTGGCTGGCTGGGAAATTCGAGGGCATGGATGGGGAACCACAGACACAGTCGGAGAGTTCTTTTCAAGGAAAGGGGACAGTCGTTACTTCGCTGACTCGAAAGTTGATGGCGGTGAGCCTGCTACTGGCACCATACTGTCACAACCTTTTATCATGAGTGGTTCTAAACTTCGTTTCCTTGCGAACGGACATTCTAAGAGAAACTATTATGCTCTCGTAGACGCAAAGACGGAAGAGGAGTTGATCCGGTCACCCGTTCCGGAGAAGACTGGGCCCTTTGAGGCAATCTCCTGGGATGTGTCAAAGTTCAAAGGGCGAAAAGTGCGTTTTATGGCTGTAGACAACGATACGGCAACTGCTTACGCGTGGTTAGCATTTGACAACGTTGAGTTGATACCTTAGAGGTTGCAGGGCATTTATAGGCAGATGTGGAAACAGTGTTCTGCAGTTATATTAAATTGAATTCTTTGATCGACAAACCAATATCCGAATAGGAAAACGACGATGTTAATTTCACGAAGATCCTTCCTTGCAAGCAGTGCAATTACCGCTGCAATTGCTGTCGCTGGAGATGTAAAAGCTAACGGTACCGCTCCCAAAACCATTCGCGTCACTATCTGGGATGAACGCCAGCTTGCGCAAAAGGTTGCATATCCCAATTTCTTGGGAAACTGGATTGCCGATTACTTGAAGGGGAAACCCGAATTTGAGGTTGTCTCGGTCGGATTGGAAGAAGCAGAGCAGGGGCTTCCGATTTCACTCTTGGACAAAACAGACGTTCTCATATGGTGGGGACATCAGAAGCACGATCAAGTGAAGGATGCTCTCGTGGAAGAGATCATTGCCCGATTGAAAGCTGGCAAATTGGCTCTTCTCGCTCTCCACAGCGCTCACTTCAGCAAACCATTTACACGCGCAATGGAAGAGAGAACATTACAGGATGCAGAGCGTTCACTCAGACCAAACGAACGTGGAAAAGTGAAAATTGTCGTTTTGAAAGCAGACCGAACTTTGGTTCCGAAAAACGAACGACTCACCCCATGGATGGAGCGAAAACTTGACGCCAGCGGTCAGCCCATTTTAGAAGTCAAACTCCCCGGATGTGCTTTCACATCGGTCCGAGGGGACGGCAAACCGGCACATGTTACAGTTTTGGATCCAAAGCATCCCATTATGAAGAATGTGCCGGCTACTTTTGACATACCGAAAACAGAAATGTACGAAGATCCGTTTCATGTGCCACCTCCAGAGGCAACATTAATCTTGGAGAAATGGGATCTGGGGGAAACATTTCATAGTGGTTGCGTCTGGAGTGTAGGAAAAGGAATTGTCTTCTACTACAGACCGGGTCATGAAACGTTTCCTGTATTCAAACAACAAGAGAACCTGACCATTGTCGAAAATGCAATCAAGTTTCTTGCTGGCAAATTGCCAAAACGGTAACTGCAATTGGAAGCCTCTCGGACTGCGAGTTTCTGCTTTTCGAGAGGTGTTTCCTTGAGGGATTCTTGACATAGTGCGGTGACGCGGTTATACTAACCATCATATCTAAATGGAGCGATGTCCGAGTTGGTCGAAGGAGCACGATTGGAAATCGTGTAACGGGGTTAAATCTCGTTCGTGGGTTCGAATCCCACTCGCTCCGCCATTTTCTTTTCAGTTTTTCCACGCTGGAACCCCGAAGCACTTACGATGTGTGAGGTTTTATTTTGCGCTTTGCCTTTGCCAAAAAAACGTTACTCATTAGTCTATTGCTCCCTTGCCTCTATTTCACAGCCGCAGGTGCTGCATTTCTCTACAAGCTTAACGTCAGCAATCGTGTTGTTCTAAACGTTAATCTCCCAACGTTCCCAAAGCTGAACTCTTCAAAACGAATCATAATTTTCTCGCCTCATCCTGATGATGAAACGCTTGGTTGCGCTGGCTTGATTCAGCAAGCAGTAGCCGCTGGCTCGCAGGTAAGAGTTGTGTTTCTAACTAATGGGGATGGCTTTCGTGTCGCGGTGGCGAGGCAATTACGTCGTGTGGATCTCACTCCGCAAGACTACATTCAATTTGCTGGTATGCGTCAGAATGAAACCTATGCGGCGCTCGGAAACCTTGGCCTTGGGAAAGAGAATGTTACATTCCTTGGTTACCCGGATAGAGGGCTGATGCCTCTCTGGAACGATTTCTGGAAATCCGACAAACTATTCACATCCGCATATACGAAGGTGAACCGTTCCCCATACTCAATCGCTTATCAACATAGTGCCAAATATTGTGGAGAAACGGTACTCGCCGATATAGAGAAAATCGTCCGTGAATTTCAGCCTACCGACATACTCGTAACTCATCCCTCAGATGACCATCTAGATCATTCTGCTGCCAGTAGTTTTGTCACTATGGCTTATTTGCAGCTTAAGTCTGCAAGTTATTCTTGGGTAGACAAGTGTAAGTTGTCTTACTACTTGGTGCATCGAGGTGACTGGCCCGTTCCACAAGGATTGTATAAAGAAAATCAACTTGTTCCACCGACCGAGATGCAAAAACTGGACACAAAGTGGACGACTTTGGGGCTCTCAGCGACTGAGATTAATCGCAAAGAAAAGAGTATTGAGCTTTACGAGAGCCAGACGGGTGTAATGAAGCGGTTCCTGATGTCTTTTGCTCGTCATTCGGAAATCTATGGCAGCCTAGCACCCTCAATTATTAATCCCGTCCCTGAAATGTCCATTCGACCTGATGGTGACGTCGCTGATTGGAAAGGAATTGCTCCAGCAGCGCTTGACCCTGTCAACGATAGTTTGTTGAGAGATTTTCAACGAGGCGGAGACCTTCGGGCTATATACGCAGTTCATGATTCCAAGAACCTCTATTTGCGGTTCGATACCTATAAGCCTGTCTCATCACAGATCGAATTTCTCGTTCACTTGAGGTATTTCGATTGCTCCAAATCCGATCAATCCTCTGGAATGGTCACTGTAAAACTAAAATCTTTCAACAAGAGTGCACCACCAGAATTTGTAACCTCCGTAAAAGGAAGCATTGTTGAGATATCAATTCCATTGACGGCAATTGGCAATTCTCACAATATTGCCGTGGCTGTTGAAAGTAGAGTTGCCGGACTATTGGTAGACAGCACGGGTAGCAGGTTCATGAGTTGGTAAGTCTGTTACTATGAAGATGTCGAAATTAACTCATGCCACATTAACGATTCTGTTATGCGGAGAGCCGCAGATACCAGAAGTCTGCACAAGATTTCAGGAAACCTCGTAGTTTGAAACCCGCGATAGAAATCTCAAGTAGTATCTCCGTTGATGCTCGTGAATTGTCTGAGTTAAAAAGTGAGTGGATAGCATTGGTTCAGAAATGCTCATCTGCGACTATCTACCAGACTTGGGAGTGGAATGATGCATGGTGGACTATTTACCATGGTCGAAAAAGGCTGTTTCTGCTTGAAATTCGGCACAAACAAGAATTGATTGGAATCGCGCCATTCTATGTCAGTCGTCATTTGGGAACTCCTTTGCGACGGTTGGCATTTTTAGGAACAGGAGCTGCAGACTATTTGGACGTGATCGCTGATGATCAATTCGTCAACGAAGTAACGAGTTCTGTGCTAGATTGGCTACACCATTCGCGCGTCTTTGATCTGGTCGATATGCAGCAACTGCGGCCAGATAGTTTGATCCGCAAAGCGGTTTTGGAAGATATATCGCAATCCAAAAGAAATCCTGTTTGCGAATTGCACGAAATGGAGCCATGCCCGTTTATCAGCTTGCCTAGTTCATTTAAGGAGTACACGGATCAATTGGGAAAAAAGATGCGATCGAACATTGGCTATTACGATCGTCATCTTATGAAATTACATGAGTCAGCAGAAGTAAAACTGATCGAACCTGAACATCTGTCGCAATCAATGGACGCCAGAT
>CAISOI010000402.1 GCA_903886985.1 uncultured Chthonomonas sp. | reverse complement strand
TGGCTTCATGGGAAGGGACACTCTGGCTGTCGTGGAGTTGGCCAGCGCGGGCGGTGGAATTATTCATATTTCCGCCGGCAATTGCAATAAAAGAAGCGGTGGCAAATTGTCGTCGTTTGTCCCGAGCTTTCTTCCTCTGATCGTTGTGCTTTCTCAGGCGCTCGCGGCAAGTCTTTCTATCTTCATCAAACGTATCGAGGCCTTGGAACCGACAGCACTGCATTGAAGTTGGAAGTAGGGCAGGAGGAGGCCCAGGTGAAGGTGTTGGCGCACGCAAAGCGCAAGATTGTATAGTAGGCGACGTACCTGCTGACAGAATCGCACTGGCCCATCCTTTCCCATGATGCAAGACAACGCGGCATGGTGCCTGCAGATGCGGCAGCGCTGTATATGCAGAGTGAGAAGGAGAGTTAGTTCAAAGTTTGGGAGCCCAGGCTATGCCCTGTGATACCTGTTCAGGAGATGGTACACTTACCGCGTAATACGGGCCACGGCACTTGGTGCTGCAGCCCGAAACCTGGGAAAATGGGAAGCATGTAACAAGTGTCGATCTCAACGTCGTACGGCCGTCATCGCTTGAAGCGAAACCCTGCACTGCATGCTTACCTGACATTCGGGAGGTGAATTCCGATTCATTCCAGGGTAATACGAGCTGCCGTGATTGCGTGGCTTGCTCGTGTGCCATTGTGAGATTTTTCGCGTCAAACCTCGCTTCTTGTGTCGTGTGCGGAGGAAGCGATGATGGTTGGCGACGTATCAAATTGTATCTAAATTCATGTAAGGCATATCGGCGGAATCGTGCGTAATCTACCACAGCTTTTTTGGACCTTCCCGAAAGGTCCAAAAACGACCTTCAATCGATCATCCGATCAAACGCTGCTGCGCCCGTGCAACTCCAAGAGAAAATGTATCGCGCCGATGTCATGCGCGGAAGAGGTGAACTCGTGCCTGAATTTCAAACACCACCACTGCTGATTGACTGCGAGTCAACAAATTTGCGCCCAAATCGAAAAGGCATTGTTCCATGGCATGCAGGTGCGAGCATGTGGCTGCCCACAGTCGAAATATTCGCCAATTGGGGTGCCTTGAAATTAAAATGAAGTGGTTAAACGTGTATGGAGAGACCCCCTGGTCCGGCCGAGAAGCCTCTGACCTGTACATATTTCAAGTACCGGTACTGCTCCTCTCCACCGTATTTTTGCTTCTTCATCCTTATTCGCCCAACATGCGGACGACTGCAGAAATATATGCAAGACTATTCACGATTCCAAGAGATCCTAGCGTCGAGTGGACCTCTCCATCCGCATCAGATGTTTGGCTCCACTTTCCATTCGTGCCCGTGGGTTTCTGCCACCACCCCTGAAGTCAAGCAAGGATGCTGCATCATGCACCTTTAACCCCCGTCTTCTTCCCTCGTCCCGAAAAATTCATGGATATCAACAACACATCGGGTATCGATTGATATCCCCAAATCCGTTCGAGGCTGCCTTGTTCTTATCTTGAGGAATCTGAATTCCATTATTCTTACCAAAGGTCTTGGTCGTGACTCTGTATTACAGAATCAATTTGATTGATAGGTTAAACCTATCAAATCGGATTTGACAAATCCCTGAAGATCTAATAGATCTGAACCCGCAAGAACCTAGTACCGGTAAGAAATAAATAGGGTTATAAATTATTATTGGTACTGCACTGGAGTTGGCAAACTTAGAGAAGCCTTCCGACCCGCAAAAAAGTAAGATTACTTCACAAGATGAGTAGTATGTAATTCCCTTATTTGTACATATTACAAGCATACTATTGTTTTTTTTCGCAATGTATATTTTGTAGATCGT
>CAISOI010000401.1 GCA_903886985.1 uncultured Chthonomonas sp. | reverse complement strand
TACATTCACCAAATTGTTCTTTAGTGTCTGAATGGTCAATGCACTGAGTTCTGTTGGTGAAGGGACCCTTATGCGAGAAACAGAACCTTCGATGATGTTTTGAATGTATTGGCCCAGGCCTCGGTCCTTGTCGTTTGGATTGCGAGCATTAACTCCCTTCGCGTTCGCGACGAACAGGTACTTTCCATCCTGAGAGGTTAATACGGACGTGGGGTACCAACCAACAGGAATATATCCCACGAGTTTTGACGCACGAAGATCGAGGACGCCAACTGCATTCAGATCTGCCAGAGCAATATAGAGAGTCTGTTCGTCGGGGGAGAGTGCCATGCCCATCGGAGTTGCGCCGGAAAGCGTTTTGACATCGTCCGGTCTGAGCAGAAAACTCTTGATTGTTTTGTCAGTGTGGGTGTCCACAATATTTACGGTGTCACTGCCCGAGTTTGCAACGAATAGCTTTGTCTGGGATTTGTTCAACAACAATGCGGTGGGCTGGGCACCAATTGTGAACGTGGTTATCACCGATTTTGATTGTGGGTTAACTACAGAGATGCTACTGTCCCGTTCAGAACTGACGTATACTTTGTGGTCCTTATTTGGACCTTTTGTGATTGCTACAACAGCGTAGGGGAATCCCCCTACCTTGACTCTCCCCAAGACCTTGTCAGCATTGACGTCAATAATGTTGAGGGCGCCTGACATATTTGTTTCCCGACTTGTTTCGTTGTCTGCTACATACATACATTATTGATTGTGTGGAGTCCAGACTTATGCCAGCAGGGTTGCTTTTGAATTTCTCTTGTGACGCGGGCGGAGTATCATGGATGACGCTCGATTCTACAGAGATTTTGCCTGCGGGATCGATAGAATGGATAGATATTGCATCTTCAGATCCACGGGAAGCATAGAGCGTGTAGCCGCCGTTCGCATTTGACTGAATTGCCAATCCGTAATAGAGACCCCGTTTTCGAACTGTGTCACCTTTGCCGGTAATCTCTATTCTGGAGACTAATTTGCCGGTCGCAGATTGGAGCACGGAGAGGTATTGACGATATCCGGTATTGGTCACAATAACATACTTGTGATCGGGAGTTGCAATCATGTTGGCAGGGAAAGATCCCACATTGGTCGGTTCGCCAGCAGGAGTAACATATTTTCCATTGGGCAGGCGATTTTCGACCTGAGCAATCGAAGGTGCCGTCAACGTTATACAAACAAGCGATAACATAATTGCAGTATGTGCGGGACGAATCATGGTAGATCCTTTTTTAGAAAGTTGAATTTGAAACTGTGGACCATAACGTTGAGACCGTATACTAATATTGTGGTGCAATGTGGAGATTATTCTCATAGTCCCGTCAATAATTTATCGGCACCATAAACATAGTTGACTATCGTGGTTCGAATGAAAGACAGAGTAAATATGCGGCTGTATACGATTGGTTACCGGGATTCAGAAACGGAAAAGAGGCTCGAACCGGAGCAGTTCTATTCACAATTGCCCGAGGATGCTGTAGTTGTGGATATACGATCCCATCCCTACAGTCCCTTCATGCGGGAATATTCCTATTCAGGTGTACCCGAGTCGATCGACAGATGGAAGCCAGGCAAGAAGGACTTTTTTGGGATCAAGACACTGGGCAATGTTCGGCGAGACGAAAAAAAGAAACGCATAAGTCCTCCAATATATGTAGATGCGGAGACTGGTTTCCAATCACTTACTGCCGTTTTGGAAGAACATGATTACGCGGTCATATTCTGCGCTTGTTCGCTCCTAACGATCGACAGCGAAATACACCGATGCCATCGATTCTATGTTGCGGAGGAGATGCAGCAGCGATTGCCATATCTTGAAGTCATACATTTATCGCTGCATGCACCTACGGCACCCGAGCAAGCATCTCTAACCATAGACTCGTGAGTGCCAGATTCTTTATTTTGCTTTTGCAAAAGGATCACCCGGCATAGGTGGATCCGTTCTCCCAACAATGGTGGTATCTGGGAAATACGCGGACCAGCCGTACCACTGACTGAGGTGGTTTTCAATCCGCTCTAAAGTGCGGCCTCGAAATGCGCCATCGTCGCACCGCCCTTCGACATTCCAGCGCGACCAAGTCTCTCTATCGCGAAACTCAACTTTGCCGCCATCGGTCCGCATCGCGACAAATGTGAGTTTCATGCCAGGCAGGCTCCGCACGAAGAGGTTAGCCGTTTGAGTATCCGGCTCGAGAAATGCAACCACCTGTTTGCCTGCAAAGCTATCTTCCAACACATATCCCGCGCTCATTAGTGCTGGGATTGGGTAGGCGCGTCGCAGCCACCGAGTCGAGTCTCCAACTCTAACGGGTGCCATTGCGCCCATCACTTTGACAAATGGCTCTATTCTAAGGTCGCCTCTGGTAACTGTGGGCTGGAAGAATGGCGCAGGAAATTTTTCATATCCCCGAGGCTCCGGCTTACCACGTTTGCTGTAATATTTATCATAGGGCGGCTTAGGCGCCATAACGAGAGTTTCTGGATGCAGTTTTTTCCATAGTGACCAGGTGGTATCGAGCAAAGGTTCCGGAGTTAACTGCACTCCAGCAAGAGCGCCTTTAATGCCGCGGCCTTCCGCTTGTACGAAAACAGTTTGAGTTTCGCGTTCACAGACCGCAACCACTCCAT
>CAISOI010000400.1 GCA_903886985.1 uncultured Chthonomonas sp. | reverse complement strand
TATTTCTGACCCGCCTGCAAGTATGTCGGTTGCATTCCTTGATTCAACAGGAAATCCAATCAACGCTTTTTCCGTTTCTGCCTCCAATACACTTGTCATCACGGAAGGCGTTTCTTCGACTAAGACATACGTGAATACTGATACTTTCGGTGCCACCGTATCAAATGGCAATCAAACCTCCAATACTTTTGTATTGTCGCCGAATTCCCAATACGCATGTTCAAGTGTAACGATTGTTCCGCTGGACAGTAGCGGCAATCGCTATAACAACCTTGCTCAAACAGTTTTCATTCCGGGAAACTGTTAGAAAGCTCAAATAAAAAGTACCAGCGATCAACTGATCGCTGGTACCCTTTTACATAACAATGTTATTGCTGTTTACCTTGATGCGTGTGCAAATGCATCCGCAAGCTGCCCTGCAGATCCCAAATATCGGTTTCTGCTTGCAATAAACTTAGCATATTCTGCCATGAAGATTTTGCCTGGTGGTCGAAGATCAAAGTTCTCAGGATTTGCATTAAAGCTCTCCCGATGAACGCGGCACCATACAAGTCGGCCGTCGGTGTCGATGTTGACTTTACAGACACCTAACTTTGCAGCAGGCAGGTACTGTTCTGGGTCGACGCCTTTTGCGCCCTCTTTCAACTTGCCACCAGCCGCATTTATCCGACTGACTTCATCCGCAGGAACAGAACTGGAGCCATGCATTACCAACGGGAATCCTGGGAGCTGAGACTGAATTGCAGTTACGCGATCAAAGTGAATTCCTTGCCCTCCGGAGAATTTGTATGCACCGTGACTTGTTCCAATTGCGCAAGCCAAGCTGTCGCAGCCGGACTGAGCTACAAAATCTTTGGCTTCAATGGGGTCGGTCAGACATGCATTCTTTTCGTCGACTGCGATGTCTTCTTCTACGCCGCCAAGCATTCCCAATTCTGCCTCTACACTAAGCCCTTTTGCATGAGCCGCTTCTACAACTCGTTTGGTAATCGCAACATTTTCTTCAAATGGGTCGTGGGAGGCATCAATCATAACGGAACTGTAGAAACCGCTTTCGATACATTCGTAGCAGGTTTGCTCGTCACCATGGTCAAGGTGAACCGCAAAGAGGGAGTCTGGCCACTTTTGATCTGCAGCGCGAATAATCGCCTCGAGCATACTCTTGTCCGTATAAGAACGGGCGCCTTTGCTGATCTGGATGATAAACGGAGCCTGGGACTCCATACTTCCTTCAAACAGTCCCATGGTCTGCTCAAGGTTGTTAATGTTGTACGCTCCAAGGGCGTACTTTCCATACGCGTGTTCAAACAGCACACGGGTTGGGACGATCATGGTAGGTCTCCTATTAGATTTATGCGACAGATCACATCAAATAGGTATACCTAAAAACTGCGACTGTCGTCATTGGGTTGCATATAGTATTCGGGAGACCAGCCACACTGCTGTCTCATCAATGATTGCAGTCAGTAGTTTACCTTATGCAAAGGTTTGAGAAAGATTGTTGGTGAATGCAACTAATGTTGAATGTTGGAGGTATATACCCTATGGGGGTATATTTTTTTTGACTATGAATGAACAAATTCGAACTAAACTTATCTCTCGGGCGAACAGGGCAGCTGGTCAGGCTAATGCTGTCCAGAAAATGATCCAAGAGGATCGGTATTGTGTTGAAGTTTTGAATCAGATTGCCGCGGCGCGCTCTGCGCTTGACGCCCTTGGCGTAGAATTGCTCACTGCCCATATCGATTCGTGTGTTGCAGGTCAGGGCACTGAGACCCAACACAAATGCGCAGAGTCGCTTACTCATGACGAACTTCTAACCGAAGTGCGCACGGTATTGAAAAGATTTCTAAAATAGATTGGAGTCAATAATGGTCAAATCCGCCTTTTTCGTACCAGACATTGTCTGTGATGGCTGTGCGAATAGCATTAAAAATTCGCTTGCCAAAGTGACCGGTATCGACAAAGTTGATGTCGATGTACACCTGAAGAGTGTTACGGTTGAGCATCACGAGGGTGTCACCGTCAAGCAACTTGTAGAGAAGTTCGACGACATTGGGTTTCCTGTTGCTTATGAATAACATAGCCGATGGATACCGATATAATGCCAGATGACAATGAGCAACTTGAACTACCTATAGATGGTATGACATGCGTGGCATGTGCTTCTCGGATTGAACGTGTGCTCAACAAAACTTTGGGTGTTCAAGGTGCGTCGGTGAATTTCGCGACGAATCGGGCTTCCATTCAATTCGATCCGACAGTAATTGATTTGGCATCTATTGCAGCTAAGATTGCTGACATCGGATATTCGGTCCCAGAAGCCTATTTAAGTCAAATCCAAGAAGACGATAGTTCAGGAGTCGACTGGGCCCAAAATTCTCGGGAACAAGATGACAGAAGTCTAAGTCGGAAACTCAATGTTGCTTTCCTGTTCGGTCTGCCAGTCTTTGCTTTGGGAATGTTTCACATCGTGTTTCAGGGCAGCCTTTGGGTTCAACTGTGTCTGACATTGCCGGTACTGCTATATTCGGGAAGCGTTTATTTCCTTGGGGCATGGAAGGCTCTAAAACAACGGACATCTGACATGAATTCGCTTGTTGCTTTGGGAACGGGCAGCGCCTTTCTGTTCAGTGCGTACAATACCATTGTTATGCCACGCATGATGGACGGTGACGCGACTCACTCGCACCATGCTGCAGTCTATTACGAAGCGGCAGTGGTCATAATAGCTCTCTTGTTGCTCGGAAAGCGATTAGAGTTACGTGCCAAAACCAAAGCAGGCAGTGCGATTCGCGATCTGATCGGCCTTCAGCCTGACACCGCAGCATTGATCAAAGACGGGGTCGAGGCTCAGGTGTCAATTGCAACCCTTAGAGTGGGAGATATTGTTCTGGTTCGGCCCGGTGGCAAGATACCATTAGATGGTGTAGTCGCAGATGGTCGAAGCTCAGTCGACGAGTCCATGCTGACCGGTGAATCGATGCCAGTCTCGAAGTCCGTCGGCGACCGAGTAATTGGTGCCACCCTCAATCAGGAGGGCGCAATTCACGTAAAGATTGATCGAGTCGGTAAACAGACCGTATTGAACCAAATTATTCATCTTGTGGAACAGGCGCAAGGGAGCAAGGCACCGATACAGCAACTTGCGGATAGAATTGCAGCTAACTTTGTTCCTGTTGTATTTGGCATAGCCATTCTATCAATGGTGCTGTGGTTGACCATGTCTTCGTCGCCAAATCATATAGAACAAGCTTTCACAGCATTTGTATCGGTGTTGATTATCGCATGTCCCTGTGCTCTTGGATTGGCAACTCCGACTGCATTGATGGTTGGAATGGGAGTTGGGGCAAAGATGGGAATATTAATCAAGGGCGGAGACAGCCTGGAGCGCGCCCATAAGATCAATACACTTATTTTTGATAAGACCGGTACGATTACGGAAGGCAAACCAACAGTTGTTGATCAATCCGTCGTTTCCCGCCCCGGAGTGGGCGAAGATATTTCGATTGCACTGACCTTCAACGACGTCTTACAATACGCAGCTTCGGTTGAACATTTTTCAGAGCACCCTGTCTCGAGTTCAATCTTAGATGCAGCAAGAGTACGAGGAATCGGGCTGTTGCCTGTAGTCGAATTTCAGTCTTTTACAGCGCAAGGCGTGCAAGGCACAATTGATGGGAAAGTGATACGCGTCGGGAAACGCGATTTTGTCGCAAGTAATTCACCCCATAGCAGCGGCGAGGATATGTCTACCGATTGGAACCAGGGATCGGCCCAAGAGCTAAATGTTGTAGAAACTGGCTCCACCTTATACGTTTCAATGGATGCAAATATTATTGGCACCATCACGATTTCGGACTCTATCAAAACAAACAGTAAATCTGTTATGTTAGACCTCAAGAGTATTGGAATTTCCCCGATTATGATCACGGGTGATGTTCCTACTGTGGCAGAAAGAGTTGCCCGAGAAGTGGGAATTGATCGTGTCATCTCGAAGGCAATGCCCGGAGATAAATCCACTGAGATTGTTCGACTGCAATCACAAGGGCAGGTAGTGGGGATGGTGGGTGACGGGATAAATGATGCACCAGCACTTGCTCAAGCGGATGTCAGCATTGCAATGGGTAAGGGGTCTGACGTTGCCATTTCCGCAGCGGACATTACTCTCGTGCGTGGTGACCTACAAGATGTTTTGACCGCCATCGAACTTTCCCGGGCTACCATGCGAACTATTCGACAAAATCTTGGATTTGCATTTGCATATAATGTCCTTCTGATTCCTTTAGCAGCCGGTGTTTTCTATCCTCTCTTTGGTGTTCAGTTGAACCCGATGATTGCCGGAGGAGCAATGGCATTATCCAGCGTATCTGTTGTAACCAATAGCCTTCGACTAAACGGGTTCCACAAAGGCTCCTGATTACGTATGAGAGTTTTGAAAATGGCGATAGTTTTGGATGGATATTGCATAATGTTAATGTCTCGTTTAGTGAGACAGTCGCAACAAGCCACTTAGACGCATATTCCTTTTTAGCTGACCCGCAGATACTCCTTTCACAAGAATAGAAATGCACGATACCAGTCCGTCACCATTCTCGATACGTCTGTTTGGTCCATTTGAGGTTAGGGTCAATGGCGATCTGCTGCCTAAGCTCCGATCCCGCAAAGGACAATGGATCCTCGCACTCCTGGCACTTGCAAAGGGAAAGGAGGTAGACCGAAGTTGGATTGCTTACACTCTGTGGCCCGACAGTGATGAGAACAAAGCTCTTGGAAATCTTCGACAGAGCATATATGACATACGCGTGGCGTTGGGTTCTGAGAGTGAGCGCGTGATCTCCTCCACCTCAAAATTGCGTCTAAATATCGAGAATTCCGATATTGATGTCGTAACTTTCGACGAATGCATCGGTCAGAACGATCCGTTTTCGTTAGAAACGGCTATCTCCATGTACGGCGGTCCATTGCTGGCGGGGTGTTCCGAAGATTGGAATTTTGCGGAGAGGTCTGAACGAGAGGAGAAATATCTCTTTGCTATACAGTTCCTGGCGAATATTCAGATTAATTCAGGCGATCTTAACCTTGCAATTCACAATCTGAGGTTGGCAGTAGCGGTCGATCCTTTACGCGAGAGTATCCAACGAAGTCTGATGTCGTCCTTGTTTGAGGCAGGGGATGTTGCCGCGGCTTGTCTGGTTTATCGTGATCTGAGAACAAAGCTAAGGTCCGAAGGATACGGCGAAACATCACTCGAGACAATTGAGCTATACGAAAAAATACGTGCATTTGCCCGAGATAGGGCGGAGAAGCTATCCGATACTACGGTTGCTCGCCGAGTAGCAAGAACACCTATCATTTCAGAAAAATCGAATCGACGTATGCCCAAATCGCTCACGAACATTGTAGGTAGAACGGAAGAAATCTATCAGATCTCGCCGACCATAATGCAGAACCGCATCACAACCCTCACTGGAATGGGAGGCGTGGGGAAGACTCGGTTAGCGGTTGCTCTTGCCGAGCAGGTTTCATCCCGATTTGGCGGTGAAATTCAATTCATAGATTTGAGTAACGTTTTCTCCAAGTCGAAACTGGAAAATGAAATTGCCAATGCATTTGAGATCGGCGACAGCTATGGACATTCGTTTCTTGACAACATCGTCGCGAGAATTGGCTCCAAGCACAATCTGATACTTCTGGACAACTGTGAACAAATCATTGAACCAGTCGCGGAAATGTGCTCCAAGCTATTGACGGAATGCCCGGGTCTCCATTTGCTGATCACTAGTCGTCAGCCTCTAAATATTTCCGGTGAAGTCGTCTGGGTAGTGCCACCTCTTGGAATTCCCCCGGTCTTTCAGAAAGTCACTTCTTTCAGCCAGAAGATGGACGTCAGTACTGCCAGCGAGTTTGGAGCAGTGCAGTTGTTCGTCGAACGAGCGAAAGTTCTGGTTTCGCAATATGAACTGACACCGTCCAACTGTTCAGAAGTCGTCGACATCTGTCGCCAATTGGATGGACTACCCCTTGGAATTGAACTTGCGGCGTCTAAAATTCGCGTGTTGTCCACGACACAGATGCTTAATCGCTTGAAATCAGTGTTCACATTATTGACCAATCCGTCACGAGACGTTCCAGACCGTCAGTTGAATTTACGGGCTCTAATAGAGTGGAGTTTTGGATTGCTCTCCATTGAAGAAAAGGAACTCCTCTACAGATTAAGTATTTTCAGCAATGGGTGGAGTTTGGAAGCTGCTGAATACGTCTGTCTTTGCAAGACAGACAATTATGACAATGATGAACATAACCTTCACGAAGAAGATTTTCTGCCGCTGCTATCACAGTTGGTAGAGAAGTCGCTAGTGGAAGTCATCGATGAGCCAACAGGTCGTCGGTTTAGATTCCTCAACATTATTCTCGCGTTTTTGCGAGAGTCTTGTCCTGACAATTCTGTAATGGCTACATGCAAACGTCGCCATCTGGAATATTTTACCAATGTTGCTGAGTCGTGTGCAGCAGGGATGCGTGGTGAAGGCCAGAGCGACTGGATTTGGATGTATGTGCGGGAGCATCAGGAGTTTGAAGTGGCAATGGATTTTGCAGAATCAAACGTAGAGTACATTTCCTATCAATTCAGAATGACTGCGGCTCTTTGGCGACTCTGGATGATGCGTGGGAACCTTACTAATGGCCTCAAGAGAATTGAAAATGCCCTATCAAACGATGTTCCATCGGAGCTAACATCACTAAAAGCCAGCGTTTTGAATGGTGCAGCTGGGCTGGCATGGAACCTCGGAGATTTTCCCTCAGCAGTCAAATTCCTCAGTGAGTGTGTTCGTCTCTCCCGAGAGATTGGAGATCCACTGGGTATTGCACAGGCATTAAACAGTCTAGGTAATATCGCGTTGTCCAATGGACGTTACCGTGACGCAAGAGAGCATTATCAGGAGAGCTTAAGCCTTAGGAGAAAG
>CAISOI010000399.1 GCA_903886985.1 uncultured Chthonomonas sp. | reverse complement strand
TGTGCGCTGAGGTTAGGGTATCAGTTTCGTGACAGCGACACTGTGATAGAGAGGCGTCACGAGAAGGCGATCCCCGCTATCTTTGAAACTGTAGGAGAGACTGTCTTCAGGGAATGGGAGTGTGACGTTATTCACGATCTTTCCCGTTGCTCGCAAATGGTCATTTCAACAGGGGGCGGTGTAGTCCTGAATTCGTCTAACGTAGCACGCTTACGACGGTCTGGGATTGTCATTTTGCTTTCAGCGCATCCAGATGAGATCGTAGCCCGATGTACTTCCCGCAATACGCGACCTCTCCTCATGAACGAGCCCGAACCAGCAAAACGCATTATGGATATGCTCGCGATTCGAAATCCTCTCTACAACGCGGCAGCTAATGTTACGGTTGATACAACAGGATTAGAACGCGACACGGCAGTTGAAAGAGTCCTATCAGAATTTCATGCGAGAGTTGATCACTGGCGCAAAAGATCAGGAAGAAAGAGTTGATGGATATTGGCGGAAATCCCACAGTTATCAATGTAGCATTAGGGGATCGCAGTTACCCCATTTTCATAGGCACTGATCTTTCGAGGGTGGCTGCTGAGTACATATCGGAATCAGTTAAGCCCACGAGTATAACTCTTCTGACTCATCCCCATCTCGCGGCCAATTATTCTGATCCGATTGGCACCGAATTAGAGCGACTGGGTTATGAAGTACATCTAGTATTGGTTCCTGCAGGAGAACGCACAAAGAACCTTAGGACAATCGAGCGCATTCACCGGCAACTGGCTAAGCTGCGTGTTGATCGAAAAGGGCTGATTATTTCGGTTGGCGGTGGTGTCTTGGGCGATATAGCGGGGTTTGTTGCAGCTTCTTATATGAGAGGGATTAGGTTTTTGCAATGTCCCACAACGCTTCTCGCGCAGGTTGACGCATCCATCGGGGGCAAGACTGGTGTTGATTTGCCAGAAGGCAAAAATTTGGTGGGTGCTTTCCACCAGCCTGTTGCAGTTGTTATTGACACAAACACGCTCAAGACTCTTCCTGCGAGAGAGCTTCGCTCGGGAATTTCTGAAGTAATCAAGTATGGTATAATCAGCGACAAGTATCTGTTTTCTTGGCTCCTATCAGACATGAACTCGTTGTTGCGACGTGATTTGGCGGCGCTTACGGAGATCATGACCTCTTCCTGCAAAATCAAGGCCGGGGTAGTCTCACAAGACGAACATGAGCAAGGGCTAAGGGCAATCCTTAATTATGGGCACACAATCGGTCATGCAATAGAGTCCGTTACCGATTATCGCAGATATAAGCATGGTGAAGCGATTTCCATCGGTATGGTCTCGGCCGCGCTAATTGGAAACGCGATCGGGCTTACACCTGAAAGTGTCACCGAAGACATAATCAAAGTTTTGCAAAGTGCAAAACTCCCTACTGCAGTTCCATCTGACATTGCGCTAGCGGATATTTTGAGCGCTACAGCGTCCGATAAAAAGCGGATTGGCAGTCGAATAAACTGGGTGTTGGCAAGTTCGATCGGTTCGGTGGTTCTACGAAACGACATAGATCAAGCTGTCGTGAGGGACGCTCTATATCGTCAAACTGAATTGGCAGAGCCGTTTCCAATTCGGTAAAACGCGGATAATCCAAAATGGTTAATGCTCCGGAACACAATATACGTCCGGATGGTCAGGACGCACTATATCCAAATCGACTGATTGCTTTAGTTAGTCAGGTACTGTGTGCACTGTGGTTAACAGTTCCCGCTCTCCAATATTTCGCAACATCCCAGCGCACCTTCCTACAAATAGATGGCAATACTGCATTTCCTGCACTTGCAACATTGGATTTGACTCCCGTATATTTCTTGATGGTTGCGTTAACCGCAGCACTTTTCATATACCGAACCGGTACATTGCGTAAGGTGGCAGAGAGTTTATGAGCCGATTGATCGCTCAGAAGTACGAAGTTCTCGAACGCGTTGGAGAGGGCGTGATCTTTCAAGTTGTTAAGGCGCGAGATACTGAGAGCGGTCGCGTCGTATGTATTAAAACCCCGTTTTCATCATACGGCTCGGATCCGAAATTCTGTCAGGCGCTAATAAAGACCGCTGAAGAGTTGTGCGAACTGCAAGGACCCTCGATTGCGGCAGTTGAATCCACGGGGATGGATGATGAAGTGCCGGTTTTGATAACCGAGTTTATGCGGGGAATAAATCTCAAGGAGCGAATTCGTCGGATTGCCCCTTTTACTCTGAGTATTTCGGTAGATTTTGCGATAGCAATTGCGGAGGCACTTCAGACGGCTCACAGTTTCGGTATCGTGCACGGGGACTTGAGGCCACATAATGTGATGGTTAGTCCTGAAGGCGCATTGAAGGTCACGGATTTTGGATTTTGGAGCATTACATCCAGCAATTCGGAAGCTGCCGGTGCAGCACTAGGAAGGTCGGTGCACTACCAATCCGGCGAATTAGCAACAGGGCAGTCTCCGAACGTTGCTTCAGATCTTTATAGTCTCGGTGTGATACTTTATGAAATGATGACTGGCAGCCTTCCCTATGCAGGTGATGCACCGTTGGTGGTTGCTATGAAACATCAGAACGAAATTGTGCCGTCTCCTCGATCCATGAACCCTGGCGTGCCGAGATCCCTCGAAGGCATTACTATGAAGCTGTTGCAGAAGAGCCCACAGGACAGATATCGATCAGCCGACAGTCTACTTAGTGACTTGCGAATGGTTCGTGATGCACTGAGATTTGGGCGTTCTCTCTCTTGGTCGCCTATCGAAAATGTTGATGGTGGGAATCTTGGGGAGGTTCAGACCCAGAGCCCCAACTTAGTGTCTGCTGCTGTCGAAGATTCATTAACTGCGAATTCAGTAGATAATTCCATAGGGACTGCCAGGAGAACCGAACGTGTCGCAACTATGACTAATGAAGATCGCGTCTCGCCATTCCTAAAGGTTGCGCTGGCAACTGTTATTGTATTGCTTTTGGGCGTTGGCATTGTAGGTGGGGCATATTGGATGGCCACCTTCGCAAAACCAACAGAGCAGATGTTTCCTAAATTGGTCGGGCTTAAGCAGGACGTCGCAGAGACATTATCGACTAAGGCCGGTATCCGACTAATGGTTCATGAGGAGTATAGCGACAAAATTGAGCAGGGTATAGTCATCCGCATAGATCCTGACCTAACGGGTAGGACAGTAAGGGCTGGACGAAGCATCAACGCGTGGGTGAGTAAAGGTTCGCGGCTTGTTTATGTTCCGGAAGTCATTGGACTTGGTAAGGATGAAGCAGAAACTAAAATCAAGTCTGCGGGAATGGTACTTGGTCAAGTGGACAGGGCTAACGATCCGAAGGTGGCCTTTGACTGCATAATAAGTCAAAGCCTTAAGCCGCGTAATCGCGTGAACCGTGATACTGCGGTAAATTTGGTATTGAGCGATGGCCCTGGTCTCGGCGACAATCCGGATCCAGATACAAAGTCGAATCCAGACACTAATACTCGGGCGAAGCCATCGGATGGAGCCGATCCGCCCGTGACAACCGACGAGAAAGTTGAAGTTCCCTCAACAACGAGCGATCCGACAAAGCCAAGATCATTTACGCTAACAACCAAAGTCGATCGAGACGGCATGGGACCAAGGCAGGTGCGATTTGAGTATGAAGATGCAGAAGGTGTTCATGTAGCTGTAGCAGAAATGCATGATGAAGGAGACACTATCTCGGCAAAGGTCTCCGTGGTGGGAAAGAAGATTGTTGCTCGCACCTATTATGGCAATAGCAAGTCGCCGGCACACGAAGTGACGCGGGAATTACCGTGAAGGAACTGAATTAATGACGAAAAGAAGTGTTCGGATTGCACCATCACTTTTGTCGGCAGATTTTGGCGCATTTCGGCAGGCGGCAATGGATTGTATTGAAGCAGGTGCGGATGCCTTGCATTATGATGTGATGGACGGGATTTTCGTCCCCAATATTACATTCGGTACTCATCCAATAGCTGCCTTACGGCGGGATTTTGATGTCCATTTTGAAGTGCATTTGATGATTCAGAGCCCAGAGCGATATATTGAGGATTTTGCACGGGCGGGAGCTGATACTATAATCATCCAACCGGAATCCACCGTGCATCTGCAGCGCACCCTGGCACTCATTAAGCAAAATGGAAAGCAGTCAGGCGTCGCCTTAAACCCGTCAACGCCGCTCAATGTGCTTGAGTATGTTTTAGATGACATCGACCACTTACTAATCATGACTGTCAACCCGGGATTTAGTGGACAGAAATTCATACCGGCGATGCGGACTAAAATAGCCGATGCCGCCAGGATGATAGAGTCATCTGATAAAGATATCGTTCTGGAAATCGATGGGGGCGTCACCGCAGACAATGCCCAGGAAATGATTGACCTTGGTGCGACTGCACTGGTGTCTGGTTCGGGCGTATTCGGATATCCGGGTGGCGTAAAGTGCGGAATTAAGGCACTGTTGGCTGCAGTTGC
>CAISOI010000398.1 GCA_903886985.1 uncultured Chthonomonas sp. | reverse complement strand
GTTTTGACAGAACCGCTTACATATTCAATCTCCTCCAGCGCCTCTTTCACGTACGGTTCAAGTGCGGCACCCGGCAAGGCGCGTTCGCCTCCGAGGGAGTATCCAGCATAGACCGCCAGAACAGGCTCCGCGCCCATATCTTCGCACCAGATTAGGAACTCCAACAATCCCATTCCGTCCGTCGAGCGATATCCCCACGGGCAGGGATGTCCGGGCCGCTCCACGACTGGGCCAATCGTCTTTTTCCAATCGAAGCGTGTGGCAATGGTTCCACCCTCGACGTAGTTGCCGCCGGGGAACCGAAGGAATGCTGGTTTCAAATCAACTAGCATCTGCATCAGATCGGGCCGCAGACCGTTCGGGCGATTCTTATAAGTGGGTGGAAAGAGCGACACGAGGCTGAACCATGCGGTGCCACTGTGTTGAACTTTCACGGCAAAACGCGTGTTCGAGGTTGGCGCGACTCCGCCCGTCTTGAGCGTGGCGGTATATTGTTTCCAATCCGCAGTCAGGCTCGATACCGATGCACTCGCATAGATTGTCTTGCCATCCGTGCTCTCGATAGTTAGTGTGACCGGACCCGCAAATCCAGGTGCGGCTTTGGCATAAAATGAAGCGTGGTATTTTGTGTTTGGTTTGACCGGGATGCCCCAATATCCGTCGTTTGAGAAACCCGCAGGCTCCTTCGCCGAAGCTGCCGAGACATCTAGGCGCAGACTTGTGGTCAAGGCTGAATTGAGCGCGTGATCACGATCGAGTGCAATTTTCGCGTCCGAGCCACCACTCTGCAACGCCGTCCAATGTGCCGGTGTGCGTGCATCATCGAGGAACGCGCGATTCCGTATCAATTCTGCATACAAACCGCCGTCATAACTATGATTGATCTCCTCGGTCATAAGCCCATAGTGCAATGGATTGACTTTTGCAGTCGGAGCACCAGCATCAATGGTCAAAGTAGGGTTCTGACCCCGCGCCCCCGCGAGGGCAACCGTAATAGATAAAGAAGTCAATAATAGCGATGTAATCTGTTTTTTCATAGTTCAACCTTTTGAGCGATTGCTCACGGTGATAACGTGCGGTTCCAATAGTTAAGGGCAATTCGGACAATAAGGACAATAATTATAAACTGGGAGAAGAAAGATGACCCTGCATATGGTTTGGCAAGTCTGACTGGAAATCCTGCCCATACGATCCATTGGGTATCTTGTGAAGTGCATAATCCAATTCTAATTTCTATTCATCGTGCGCAGGTATCTGATTCGGATTCATAATACAATCCAGTATTCTGATTGGCAGGAGGTATTTTCCGATCGGCCGAATTAATCGCGAACAGCAACCTGAAACTTGAGCTCACAAAAATTGTTCGGATTACCACTTCTAGTAAATGGAGTACCAATCAGAAAATCGAGATGTTCTGAATGGAAGACAACTTGACTTCGATGTCGACTCTACCGCAGAAGCCTGCCGTTGCATCCTAAGCTTTGTAATATGCGACTCATGAAGGAACAATAATCATTTTTGCCGAACAATCGGCTATCCAAACTTGAGGAGTATCACATGGGTTTCTCCAGTAGATTCGGAATACGTAATATTACGGCCATTTGCATGACAGTATTGTCTTTGATCTATTCTAATCAAGTTTTCGCGCAAACCAGTGCCGGTCCGGTTCCGCTTGGCAAGCCCGGAGAGGAAGTGATGGCGGCCAAAGAGACATTGCGACGTATGTCGCGGTCTAAGGACTTTCTTCAAGCCTCAGAGTTCTTCTCCAATGAGACTTCCGCTACATTTGCCATGTTTATGATGATTCCACTTTCGATGGCTTCCGGAATGCAAGACATGGGAGAGGCCATGGAAAAGTCTTTCCCAGATTCAAATGGGGGCAAAAATAATAAGATTCCAAAGAAAGATCGTATTACCAAGGCAGAGGTGGACGCAGTAACCAAAAAGTACGGTTTAGTTTCCGATAAGGACATGACTCCCGCTCAGGAGGCCATTTTCAATAAAAATGGCCGCGCCATGTTGAGGGACATACTCAAGCTCCTTGACCGCTTGGACGATGCTAAGAAGTCCAATAAGGACGGACTGAAAAACATGAAGGACGATCTGAAAGAGATGGATCATTACGTCTTCACACGTGTCAGCGCCACCGAAGTGAAGATCAAGACCACAAAAAAGGACGATCAACCAGCAAAGGACATTGTAGAAGACGGGAAGTGGCATTATCACTTTATGAGCCTTAATGACTTGAAAGAAATGAAGTCATCGAAGTCACATTCCAAGTCAAAAAGACCACCCAAGCATAATCCATAAGTCTTGGGAGTTTTGAACGGAGCGCGAGAACGAAGTCACGGCCTCACTCCGGTTGAGGATGTTACTAAAACGCTCTGCCGGAGCAGTTGTCATCTTGACGCCGTGCTTTGCCAATGCCTATGTAGAATCGATATTCGGCACTTTTCGTAGGACAAGAATGTTATTACCCCAGCCCCTTGGTTCCTGCGTCAACAAAGAGATGCGTTACTTTGCCATTGAGAATAAACAGAGAAACATTCCAGTAAGGACGGCTAGTGAACCAGTGACCTTCGTTTCTGTTCCCATTTACAAGTTCCGTTCCCATTGGGAATGTCAGATCCCGCTGGACGCCCTGTCCACGTATATAAGGTGTGCGAAAGCTGTAGCCTTCCTGCAAAACGCGAGATTTAGAGATCGAAAAGTGATGCTCACTCAGGATACGCTTAGCCTCTTGAACCGTTGTACCTGCAGGCACCCATTGACTAAGTTGGGACTGCGCCGATCCCTTGTCGCTGCTCAATTGATCCCCGGAAGACGACACAATGGCAATGGTCACGAGAAGTATTAATCCCGCAACGACAAGCACTATGCTCGTATTATTTCGCATCTTCACACTCCATTTGCGATTTGTTGAGGCTCTCTGAAAAACAGAGCGACACAATTGTTGCGAAAGAACTGTAATGTTGGGATTTGACGACCGGTTCCCATTGGACTGTTTTCTGTGCCCGCTCCTAGGACTCCTCCTCGAAAAAGTTCAACGCCACTTTATCCCAATAGTCCCCTTAATTCCGCCTGAAAGTCTGGCTCATCCCTGTTATAACTGCTTTGCCCAATACTGGTCATGCACGGTCAGAGCAGTATTGGCTTCCTTGTTATGCCGCCAATTCCCTGTCTCCTTCCATTTGAGGAACAGGTCAATGAGGATTCGTAATAGTACGATGTATGCGTCAATTTTCTGTTTATTTCCCTTTGCAAACTTTGGCACCAGTATGGTTTAATGCCGTTCATTGCGATAGACCGAATTTGCCTGACGCCATTTTTGGCCTGAAGCAACTATCACGTTCACTAATTCGAGGTAAAGTGACTCACATCGATCGATAATTGCTATAGCAATGATTTTCAGTATTACTTTACGAAGACACACCCGAAAGGCACAGGATGAAAAACACTACGATAAAAATTCTCACGGTCTTTGCCGCATTGGCGCTAACCGCCGCTGTCCGCGCTGATGACAAGGTCGGTCACCGATTCATCGCACACTCCAACGGCCGTGTCGCGATCCTGAACGCCAAAGGTGAGACCGAATGGGAAGTAGCAATGCCATTCACTTCTCACGACATTCAGGTTCTGCCAAATGGCAATATGCTCATCCAAAACAGTATAACAACCATTGTCGAGATGACCACGAACAAGGAAATAGTCTGGAAGCATGAGAGCAAGCCGATTGCCACCAATTCCGGCGACGTACAAATCCATGCATTTCAACGGCTCAAAAACGGGATTACGATGGTTTCAGAAACAGGCAATTCGCGGATCATCGAAGTGGATAAGGACGACAAAATCGTTCACGAAGTTCCTATCAAATTCGACACACCAC
>CAISOI010000397.1 GCA_903886985.1 uncultured Chthonomonas sp. | reverse complement strand
GTCGTTGTTATAAATAAGGTGCTTACAGGCAATACACCTGTAACGATTAACTTATCCAACTTCAGTGCTTCTGGAAACGTCGAAGTCCGCCAAATTACATCAAATAATCGAATCGATAAATTGAATGGTTTAGCGGTGGTAAATAACTCCGTCGGAATTATCGTCCCTGCCCAGAGTATCACACTCTTGGTACTCGCCCCTGTCCCTGTCGCTGTTCCAGCGACACCCAAAGCACTTAGGGTCGGAGCTGGAGTCGGACAGGTCGACCTTAACTGGCGGCCACTTGCAAATGCTACCAGTTACTCAATCAAACGATCAATCGTTTCTGGAGGACCATACACCGTTGTTGGGTCCAGCAATACTAGTTCCTTCACCGATTCTGGGCTCGATGCCGGTATTCACTATTTCTATACTGTCTCAGCCACAAACAGCGCCGGAAGTTCCAGCAATTCGTCGGAATTGATGGCGATCCCGCTAAATTCCCTTCGCGTGAAATGTGGTGGTCCTGCATTTACCGCTTCCAACGGAACTCTCTGGCAAGCCGATACCCTGTTTGACAACGGTTATAATGGCCAATTTGCAAATTACACCATTGGTGGAGCAACTGATTCTGCTCTTTATTGGAACATTCGTAAAGGAACAGGTTTCTCCTATCACCTTCCCGCACAGGCGGGAGCCTATAGCCTCAAACTTTACTTTACGGATGAGTCAAGTGGTGCCGGGCAACGCCAATTCAATGTAACTGCGAACGGTACAGCTTTATTGACGAATTTTGATATCTTTGCTGCCGCAGGCGCTAACTATACTGCTGTCACCCGTACTTTCAATGTTTCATGCGATGACAATGGAATAACACTGGCATTTAACTCGGGTACGGCCGCCGTCATTAGCGCAATCGAATTGGTTGCCGTTTCTCTGACACCACCAACACCAACTGGACTCCATGCATCTCCTGGCAATCACTCTGTTTTGTTGACATGGGCAGGAGCAACACGTGCTGGCGCATATACACTGAAAAGAGCTACTGTGGCAACGGGACCGTTCACTACATTGTCAACAACTATTGACGGAGCTGCTTACGAAGATGTAGCTGTCACAAACAACACCACGTATTACTACAAAGTGGCTGCATCCAACACCGGTGGCACAAGCGTCGACAGTTCCGTTGTCTCGGCAACTCCATTCGCTCCGGTTCCGGGGACGGTTACGGGAATTGTTTCAAGCCCTCTCGACGGCGGTGTCTTACTCACCTGGACTGGAGTTTCCTTAACCACGAGTTATCAGTTGAAACGATCCACCAACAGCAGCGGACCATTCACAACGGTTGCAACGGGTATTGGCGGTCCAGCTTATGAAGATACTGGGCTCACCAATGGTGTTACGTATTTCTATATTGTTGTGGCTGCAAACGCTGCAGGGACTGGTCCCGATAGTGCTGTCAAATCGGTTGTGCCGGTTTCGCCATTGCCCGGAACCCCGACCGGATTAATTGCTACCCCTGGCGATCGAAATGTGCTCCTGACCTGGACCGGTGCTACACGCTGCATGAGTTACACCGTAAAACGTTCAAATACTTCCGGAGGACCTTATACAACAGTTGGAACCGGTGTTGGTGGTGCAGCATTTCAAGATGTTTTACTCACGAACGGTGTTAAGTACTACTACATCGTCATGGGAACTAACTCTTCAGGAAATGGACCGGCATCCGGTGAAGCATCTGCAACTCCACGTTAATTTGTGGCTGCAACTGTATAACTCGTTTTTTCATCAGCGGACTTAAAGATACCGTTCGCTGATTGTCCCTTTTGATCTGGTATTTCCAGAAATTGTTCTCTAGATTGGGGGTACTTCGTGGTTAATAATAAACCAAATGAACACTCCTACTCTTTTTGCGTCTATCGAATCGGACAGAAGAAGTGGTTCTGTCCCTACGAGACTTTTAGATCCGCACACATAGGGATGACCGAGCACTGGCTCGAGGAGATTGGACCAGAATGAAAAAAGGAATTTGCAGGACGCGTTATGCGATTACAACCATTACCGTCGCCACACTTGTTCTTGCCCCCGTCTGTGGCCTAAGGGCACAAAGTACGCTTGCGAATGGCAAACCTGTAAAGACGCACAAGGCCGACAATCGCCCGATGTCGGAAGACCAGAAAATATTGCATGTACTGAATCGATTGGGGTTCGGTCCTAAACCCGGCGATCTCCAACGAGTAAAACAGATTGGCCTTAACGCCTATATCGAAGCTCAGCTTAACCCAGAAAAGATTGACGACGCCAAGATGGACTCTAAACTCGCCGAATTTACCGCTTTAAAATTGAACGGTGGCGAGATTGCCGAGATGGAACGCAATGTCCAATTGAGCAATCGAAATCTACAGCAGCTTCAAGCTCAAATGGCTGCGCGCGGATCAATGGCCGGTTCGGATGCGATCCAAGGCGCTATTGGAGCTGCCCAGACTGGAACTCCTCCAAATCCCCAACAGCAAGCACGCCGTGCCGCTGATATATATCGTAATGCCACACCGGAAGAGCGAAAAATGTTGGAAGAAGGCAGAATCGCCCGCCAACAAGTAAATGAAGCCGGATCACAATTGGTGATGAACAAAATAATCCGTGCGACAGAAAGCGAGCGTCAGCTAAACGAAGTTCTCGTTGATTTCTGGAGCAACCACTTTAATATCGATGCTGCGAAGGTTCGCGCTTCAAAAGTCGTTGATGAAGAGCAGGTAATTCGTCCCCATGTACTTGGCAAGTTCCGAGACCTGCTCAAGGCGTCCTCACACTCTGCGGCTATGATGATCTACTTAGACAATGCGCAATCCACCGCTTCTGCTCCAACTCCTGTCCGACCGGCTCTTCAACGCCCCGGCCTCCAGTTTAGCTTTGAACAAGTCAAGGTGGCAGCAGATCGCGGCAACGAACAGGCAAAGCAAGTTTTGGCTCGAGTTCAAGAACGTGCTAAGACATCCGGAATGACCGAAGAAGACGTATACAAACAGTTTCAACAGGCTCAGGCGCGGCCGGCTGCTGCGCCGATGCGCGGCGGTCTTAACGAAAACTATGCTCGTGAGCTTATGGAATTGCACACACTCGGCGTCGATGGTGGGTATACACAAAAGGATGTGACCGAAGTTGCAAAGTGTTTGACCGGCTGGGGTGTGAAGGGTGGAAGATATAGCGGCGAATTCGAATTCCATCTGAGACTGCATGATCAATCTGAGAAAACTGTATTAGGCAAAGTCATCCCTGCCGGAGGTGGAATTCAAGATGGTGAATCAGTTCTGGATATGTTGGCATCACATCCTTCAACCATGCGCTTCATCTCAACCAAACTCTGTCGACGTCTTGTCTCGGATGACCCACCAAAATCCCTTGTCGATAAGTGCGTCGAAACGTGGAAAAAAACAGATGGTGACATTCGAGAAGTTATTAGGACAATTGCAAATAGCAAAGAGTTCTACACGCGCACAGTGTATATGAGTAAGATCAAGTCGCCATTCGAATATGTCGTCTCATCGGTACGTGCGACGGGTGGTACTGTTCTGCAACGACCGCCGTTACCACCAAACGCTCCGGTACTCGCCAATTTCAGACCTATAGGTGGCGGCATAAACCTTTTTGCTGCGAACGGCGGAGGTCAGACGAACAACCGACTAATTTCGGGTCAGATCGGTCTACTTGGACAACCATTGTTCAGCTATGGCTTCCCAACAGGCTATCCCGAAGAGTCGACGAAGTGGGTCTCAAGTGGAGCGTTGATCGGACGCATTAACTTCGCAATTAATCTGGTGAACGGACGATTGAGTGATGTGGACATGACAAATTCCATCTTGGACAGCAACAAAATGGAAGGCGTCACACTGGAAAAACAGATCGACATCGTTGCTAAAGAAGTATTGGGTTGTGACATCTCTCGAGCCACGCGAACCACAGTCTTGCATCAGTTACAGACTGGTGAAAAGAGTCCAATGTCTTCCACTGCGGTAATCGATACCCGAAGTGTTGCATCACTTTTGCTCGGTTCGCCAGAATTTCAAAGGAGATAGAATAATGGAAACCACTCGCAGACTATTCTTGAAAAACGGCGCAATCGCCATGGCATCCGTTGGTTTCATTCCCGCAATGGGTCCTTCCTTTCTTCATCGGTCCACTTTTGGTCAAGACTCTAAAGCAGGCTCAAAAAAGAAGACCCTGATCTGTCTCTTCATGCGGGGCGCGGCGGATGGGCTATCTGTAGTTGTGCCGCATGGCGAAGCGGAACTCTACAAGGTGCGTCCCAACATCGCGATACCACGAAACGAAGTGATTGATCTCGACGGATTTTTCGGATTGCACCCCTCTTTGGCACCGCTCGCGAAGATTTACAAAGACGGACATCTAGCTGCTATCCATGCTTGTGGATCACCAAGCACCACGCGATCCCATTTTGACGCAATGGATTATATGGAAAGCGGCTCCCCGGATAACAAAGTGGTCCGAGACGGATGGCTGGCACGCGCTGCTCTCCTTTGCCCACAAGACCGAGCGGCTGCTAAGACTCCGTTCAAAGCAGTTGCGATGGGAGGCGGTATGCCCCGGGCATTACAGGGTGATGCAGGCGCACTCGCAATCCCGGATCTGAAAACTTTCGGAATTGTTGACAGCCGTGGTCGCGTAAACCAGACGCGAAACACTGCCACAGCAATGATGGCTGGTGCCATGAAGCCAGGGGGAACCGCCAACGGTTTCGAAGCACTTTATGACGAAGCTGTAGGCGATGTGCTCCACGGTCCGGGCAAGGAGAGTTTCGATGCGATTAAGATGATGAGCAAAATCAATCCGGGTTCCTACACACCCGATCGTAACGCAGTTTATCCCGCTGGCAAATTGGGAGAGTCGCTCAAACAGATCGCCCAATTAATCAAAGCTGATGTGGGAGTCGAGATTGCTTTTGCCGATGTCGGAGGATGGGATACGCACGCGAACCAAGTTCAACCCAATTCTCCTTCACAAGGCAATCTTGCGAATCGTCTTAAAGAAGTTGGACAGTCTCTCGCCGCACTTTACACCGATCTGGGAGATCGCATGGACGATGTGGTTATCCTCACCATGAGCGAATTCGGGCGAACCGTTCGACAAAATGGAACGGGTGGTACAGATCACGGTCATGCAACATGCTTCTTCGCGCTCGGCGGACCCATTCAAGGCGGGAAGGTTTACGGAGAATGGCCAGGATTGGCACCGGAGAAACTCAATGAAAATCGTGACCTCGCGCTGACCACCGATTTTCGTGCGGTATTCGGAGAGGTCGGAATAAAGCACCTTGGCATACCTAGTCTGGAGAAGTTGTTCCCAGGATATTCAGGTGGAACAAACTCATTCCGAGGTCTTGTTCGCGGATAATCAATCGCTTAGGAAGTAAAGACTAATTTATATCTTATCAATTTGCTGAAGTTGTCGAAATGCTTCGGCAAATTTGCTTGTTCATTCTATGAATGTACCAACTTCACAGTGTCTCAATAAGATTGACCTGCGATGGATTCTCCTTCAGAATAATTGAAGGAATTTGCGCCACGCATATTGAAGTTATCTATGCCCTCGCTTTGTTAGTGCCACAGAAACGGAAGGAATCTATATGTCATTTCATTCTTTGCCTCGAACCGTGCTCTTATCTGCGATCCTATCAACTGTAGCTTCACTAGCTTACGCGCAAACGATCATCTCGAACTGGACAGGTGGCACCTATGCCACTGAAAATACGTTGGGTGTTTTTCTCGCTCCGCCAGACACGATGGGTGCAGCAGGTCCCAATCATGTAGTGGAACTGATTAATGGAAACTACATTGTCTTTGACAAAACAGGGAATGTAGTCAGCAGCGCAATTAAAGATTCTACGTTTTGGAATAATGCAGGCATCTCCACAACAATCACCAACGCAGGAATCAGTGATCCTCACATCGCTTATGATGCGTACAGCGGAAGATGGTTTGCATCCGAAATCAATGTATCTACAACGGGAAACCAATTGATGGTCGCGAGATCCAACAGCTCGGACCCAACTGCAGGTTGGAAAGCGGTCAATTTTACTGCAAACGTGGGCTTTGGAGACTATCCCGCACTCTCAGTTGACGGAAATGCTGTCTACATCAGTCTGAATAACTTTTCTAGCGCTTCTGCGAGCGGAGTCTTTACAGGAACCTCCCTCTTCAGCATTCCAAAAACTGACTTGTTGCTGACAACGCCCGTGACCACTAATATGACGAAGTTTGAAAACTTGGGACCCGCTGCCCGTGGATTCACATTGCAAGCCGCAGCCACATACGGCTCTTCGCCGGCAAACGGATTGATTGTCTCCACCGCGTTGGATAGCGGTTCCAACTATGTATCGGGTGTGATTGACAGATTCAATGTGTTAAATCCCTCCGCAGCTGGTGCCACACTTTCAGCCTTAACCGCGATCAATGTCTTGGCAACACCCGAGCCGGGTTTGGCGCATCAACCAGATGGAACAGTGCAGATAGACGCATTAGACAGTCGAATTTCAGGTCAGGTTGTCTATCAAAATGGCAACTTGTTCTTTGTTCGGACAATCTCAGTTGGAAGCAAAGACGCGATTCGATGGACAGTCCTAAACGCCGCCACAAATGCTGTGGTCAGCGAAGGAACGATCTCTGATCCTAACTTCGACTACTTCCAGGGTTCCATCGCTGTCAATGCAACTGGAGATGTTGTTGTCGGTTTCAATAGGTCTGGTACCGGTGCATCTGACTTCATCGGTTCGTACGCACGAGTTGGTAAATTCACAGGATCCACTATTGTCTTTGGTACTGATATCCAGCTGAAAGCCGGACAAGGAAACTATCACTTAATCGGTGGGGACGGTGAACGTTGGGGAGATTTCAGCTCAACGCGAGTTGATCCGGTTGACAGCTCTCTATTCTGGACTTTTCAAGAATTTGCGCAGCCTGGAAATGTATGGGCGACGCAAATCACAAGCATCAAAATTAATTCAGCCTCTGTGCCGGAACCTGCTGCAATTACGATGCTTTTAGGTACTGGAGTGGGGCTGGTACTTCTCCGCCGCCGCAAACAGAAGTAACCCATTGATGCTTTAACGTAAGCTGTCAAAGTTCTTCGTGAGCGTGGCAGGAATTAACGTTGCTAATAGGTAAAACAGAGTTGGTCTATATACAAACTTCGGAGAATTCTCCGACAATCTCGAATACGAGGAAGAACAGATGAGTCAGCAAAGCAGCCGACGTGATTTTCTGAGAAATGCCGTTTTGGTTGGAGGGAGCACCATTGTTGCTGGTGGTGCCTCAGAGATCG
>CAISOI010000396.1 GCA_903886985.1 uncultured Chthonomonas sp. | reverse complement strand
CTGCCAGAGCACTACGAAAAGGGAATATTATTGACGACTTGGTATATCAAAAACTCAATCAACTTCGGCTAACAGCGTCATCACAATGTGGCGATGAAATGTTTATTCGCCGCATATACTTGGACGTTCTAGGTGTATTGCCAACCCCGGTTGAACTGTCTGCGTTCTGTTCTGACACGAATCCTGACAAACGAAGTAAATTGATTGATGGAATCTTCAATCGACCTGAATATGTGGATGCTTGGACCTATCGATGGTGTGACCTTTTGCGCCTGAATCGGAATGTTCTGGGGGATAAGGGGTTGGATGCATATTACAAATATGTGCGGAGTGCGGTAACTGAAAACAAGCCATGGAATGATTTGGCAACCGAAATCTTAACGGCATCTGGTTCTAACATCAAGAATGGTGTTGCGAATTTTTACCGGATCGGTAATAGTCCAGAGGAGTACGCAGAGAATGTTTCACAGACCTTCTTGGGAATCCGGTTGCAATGTGCACACTGCCACAATCATCCTCATGAAAAATGGTCACAAGCGGACTATTATAAGATGGCGAGTGTGTTTGCTCGGGTTGAGCGCAAACACGATCCAAAGAAGGCGGAATCACCTGACCTTGAAGAGACTATTCAGTTAAACCAAACTGCTGAAGTGACTCACCCCCGATTGGGCAAGCCGCAACCGCCCGCACCGCTCGATGGTACGGTCATTCCGGTGGCGGGTGATGCTGATCGACGAATTGCTCTTGCGAAATGGGTGACCAGCCCTGAGAATCCATTCTTCGCCCGTTCATTTGTAAATCGTGTTTGGAAACACTTAATGGGGCAGGGATTGTACGAGCCGGTAGATGACCTTCGTGTGACAAATCCGCCGACGAATGAGCAACTGTTGGATGCATTAAGCAAGTGGTTTGTACAAAGTGGATACAATATGCGGGCATTAATTCGCTTCATAGTGAATTCAGAAGCTTATCAACGGTCCTCTCAAGTGCTGCCAGAGAACAAGGAGGACGTGCGATATTATGCGAGATATCTCCCGCGTCGATTGCCAGCAGAAACGTTGTTGGATGCAGTCGGACAAGTAACAGGAAAACTTGAAGTGTTCGGCGGATTGCCGGAGGGTACACGCACCACCTCTTTGAAGGACACTACTGTACCTTCTACTTTCCTCGATCTATTTGGAAGACCCGTTCGACAAATCACGTGTGAGTGCGAACGGGGAGCACAAACGAGTGTATCGCAGTTATTGCACCTCGTAAATGGTTCTACTATCAACGACCGAATCAAACTAAAGGATGGGCTCCTGGATCAGTTGCTCAAAAAGTACTCCGACAACCAATCTGTTATAGAAGAGCTTTATACACGGTGTCTTTCTCGCAAGCCGACCGCATCGGAAAGCAACAGTCTTTTGGAAGCCCTCAATACCACCAGTGGTAGCACTGATGCAGAAAGAAGTTCTACCAGAGCGCGGTCATTCGCAGATTTGTTATGGGCAATACTAAGCAGCAAAGAATTCCTGTTCAACCATTAAAGGTTGGTTCTTGACTATTTCGACTTTTCTGTTTCCTTGGCAAGTCTAGTTAATTCAGCAACGACTTTATGGAAAACTAGTACCATCTCCTTGTCGCCTGGCAGTGTCTTCTTGAAAGAAGGTTCGCGCCTTAGCATTTCGAAGTGCTTTCCAAGATAGACAATGATCATTGTGTGATCCGTTGCGATTGCGCGGGGCATTGGCATTCCCGGTATGTTTGCACCACCAAGATTTCCAGCCTGGACTCCATCCTTTGAGGGCTGAATAAGGGGTGAGAACCATGCTTGCATTATCGATGCACACTGTTTGTCCCAATTTATCATAGATTGGTGATCGGGAAACTGAATTACTGAATAATCGAGTTGAAAGACATTTCGGAAGTAAGTTCTGTTGATGGTTGCCGAGGCGAATTTGGGTTGATCATATGGCATTCCGATAAACCGCTTTACTGTCT
>CAISOI010000395.1 GCA_903886985.1 uncultured Chthonomonas sp. | reverse complement strand
TCTGAATTATCTCATCCGGGGTTTCGCCAAGACCGAGCATGATACCGCTTTTGGTGTAGATCTGGTTGTCCATTCGTTTGACGGATTGGAGCAATTCGAGCGTTCGGTGGTATCGGGCGCCAACTCGTACAGTAGGCGTAAGTCGTTCCACGGTTTCGATATTGTGGTTGAAAATATCAGGTCTGGCGTCCACCACGATTTTGATGAGCCAGCCTTTGCCTTTGAAATCTGGTGTCAGAACCTCAACAATGGCATTTGGTATTGATTCGCGTAATGCCGTTATGGTGGCCGCAAATTGTCCGGCACCTTCGTCTGGCAGTTCGTCGCGAGCAACAGAAGTAACGACAATATGCTTGAGCCCCATCGCTTTTGCTGTTTCCGCCACCCGTCGGGGTTCGGCAGAATCAACGTCAAGAGGCTTGCCGACTTTGATCGCACAAAAACCGCAACTGCGGGTGCAGATATCTCCGAGGATCATGAAGGTGGCGGTCTTTTTAGACCAGCATTCTCCTAGATTAGGGCAACGAGCGCTCTCGCAAACTGTGTGGAGCTTCGCGTCCCGCATCATGCCTTCGACGGCACTAACGGTATCGGGACTAGGGACTTTTTTGGTCAGCCAAACTGGCAAAGTTCTATTCACATCTGTACCTTACTTACAACAAAGTCTTTCAAACATACTATACGAGCAGAAATCTCAATAGGTTCGACCCGAAGTCTACCGCACCCTAACAGGTGAGTCAAGCAGAGTGCGATAACTTCAAAAAGAGTTCATTTGCTTATTTCCAGAAAACTCTCGAACCTTCTTGGACTGACCGAGCCATTTTCCACCGCCTGTTTTAGGGCGCAATTGGGCTCTGACTCATGGCGACAATCATCAAACCTACAGTGTCCCAGTAGTTCTCGAAATTCTGGAAAACATTCGGCAATGGCGTCGCGGTCCGACTCGATCAGCTCTAACTGCCTGAGCCCGGGTGTATCGGCCACCCATCCGCCTGACACTAGTGGGATTAACTGGGCGGCAGTCGTTGTGTGTCTGCCTTTGTGCGTGACGTCTCCCACTTCAGACGTTCGCAGTTTGAGACCTGGGTGAATAGCATTTAAGAGACTCGATTTTCCGACGCCAGATGGACCTACAAATGCAGAAATATGCCGCGCGAGGATATCCCTTAGCTCATCGATTCCCTGTCCCGTTTTTACACTGGTTCCCACAACCTGATAGCCCACATTGCGCCACTCTTCAAACCGTTCATGGAACTCTTCGGGTGTGACCAGATCCAATTTGTTCCCGATGATGATTGGTTGAATAAACTGCGATTCCGCGCAAGTAAGAAATCGATCTACTTTCCATGGATCCGGCCTTGGGTTCTCGCAGGAGAAGGTGATCACGACGAGATCGATATTGCATACGAGAGTCTGTTCCTCGCCTCGGAATCCGCTCCGCGCGAATCGTGATGTGCGCGGAATCGTCTCTTCAATAACCCCAGAATCGTTCATGCCGGGAGTGAAGCGGACACGATCACCAACGGCCACGGTGTCCTTAGTGTGTGGCCTCTTGGCTTGGGTCACACGCCTCCCAGAGCTGAGACTAGTGCTGTAAGTAAACTCTTTTTTCAGGTTGCCCCGCAGGGAGCATTGGTAAATAATAGTGTCGGACTGAACCGTATAGTTGCCACTAATGGCTTTTAAAACAATTCCGTCCATTTGTGCCGCTTTGGTTGTGCTGTTCAGATGGTTCTCCATGATCGTAAGTTGTCGGTTATCCAGACAACAAAATGCCCGCTAAGCGCGCGCTTCACGGGCATCAACGAGGAACATGGAAAGATGACTTTCGGGAACGAGGTAAATATCATTCCGAGATCGGGGTCCTTCTTTCAATCCAAGATGAGCGCAAGGCGCACACGCAAAATAAAATAGAGTTTTCAAAGTACGCAATTGCCATTGGTGCTCACCTCCTTCTTAGAGGAATGATTTGTAGTAGTACTGCCATATCATAACAAATTCATTACTGAGAGTCAACAGGGTTGATTTTGTCTGTGCAAAGTAAAAAGGTCATTGTTCGATGGTTATGGATGCTTAATCGATCGAGCCGACCCGGCATTCGTAAAGATTGAGCGATGGCCCGCTACGGGCTGGCGCCCGGTCGATTTGGATAGTGG
>CAISOI010000394.1 GCA_903886985.1 uncultured Chthonomonas sp. | reverse complement strand
CGGTTTCTATGTACTCTTCACCCAAACATTGGAAACAACGGAACGGGGAAGGCAGTTTCAAAAGAGTTTGTCATTGAAAGACCGTACATTAGTTTTCTCATTGGTGGAGGAAATCACCCGGGTGAGACATGCGTGAATTTGATAATTGATGATCGGATCGTACGAACATCAACAGGCGACGACTCTTCTTACTTGCGGCAAGAAATTTGGGATATGTCTTGGCTCAAGGGCAAGACGGCGAGAATTGAGGTTGTTGACAAATCAACATCCCCTAACCGCGGTTATATAATGGTCGATAACATCAGTTTCGTAAACGAGCCACCTTCGGCGCCACTTGGAAGCGTCGAACGATTCATTACCGGAACTCAATTTGAAAACGGATTACCTGCATGGCAATTTGGCCTTAGCGAATCAATGCTACATTCATTGGAAAAGCAGGTTTGGACCACAGTATTGTCGGCAGAATTCAATTATCATCCCTCAAGTATTGCTGCATTGTCTCAAAAACTAAAGAGCAGCTGCGACAAGTTGCTTCAAGGTACCGACGCCTCGTCAGATCTTCGAGCGTACCTTTTCGTCTACTTTGTCGCTGCATGGGTGAAATCTCATATGCGATATTTAGATGCAGGTCCAGGTGTCTCCCATACAGGGATCGATCCAAGCGGTAACGTCGTTGCCTTTGAAAAGCGATATGAATCCTTTAATCTTCCGCTGTTTTTGTCTTGTAACGAATTAGTCGGTGCGTGCAGACATTCAGCGGGTGTTGTGAGGGAGATTGTCAATTATTGCGGCAAGCCTCTAGGCGTCGAAGCACATTATCTAGGTGGTTGGTCAAGGGGGCCAAGTTTACCTGTAACTACTATTCCGCCTTCTAATCACGGTTGGAACTATGCCACCCTCCCGTCTGGACAACCTATTATGTTCGATGCAACTGGCACTGGCATGAATTTAGAGACGTGGCGCACCAGGTCGAAGGCATTTAGCTCATCTCTAGATCCAATAAATATCATTCCTCGTAATCGGGCACAAATAGCTGTTTTCCTAGCTATGCACTTAGGTACTCTTTCCGATGCATGGTATGAAAATATGGACGAATCTGGTACAGCCAAGAGATCAGTGAGTAAAGTCAAAAGCGATCCACGTGTTGGACTTTTCGGCGGAATGCAACTCTCTGCGTGGCTTGCCGAAGACACACGTGACGTAAAACAAGTCATGGATAGAGTAATTCGGGAATCTCAGGTACGTCGTCGTTAAAAGCTAACCATTTGCCAAATGCGTTTGACGTGTACCGCTGTTCGCCAAATCCTAAGGTCCTATTTCCACGACTGTATTGCTGAAAGTAAGTTACTATAAACTTATCGCTCAGATATTCCCTATAAACGATGCTATATCAGACTAATCGTCAGAATCGACATCACTTCTCAACGACATTTATTACAACTTTCTGATTCCGAACGGAACTCGGTCCCACCATAATATCAAACTTCCCTGGCTCGACCACCAATTTCATCTTCGGACCATAATAAGCGAGTTTGTCCGGTGTGATTTTAAATTCCACCACTTTCGATTCGCCAGCCGCAAGTGATATCCGTCGGAAATCCTTTAGCTCTTTCACTGGTCGCGTGATGGAGCTCACCTGCTGACGCACGTAGAGCTGTACAATCTCGTCCCCTGCCCGGTCACCTGTATTTGTTACCGTAACTTTCACCGTGGTCTTGCCTTTGGGAGAAATGGTCGCCTCCGAAACAAAAAGGTTGGAATAGGCGAATGTCGTGTAGCTCAGACCATATCCAAAGGGAAAGAGTGGCTCCTTATTTGCGAAGACATACCCACGTTTTGCGGAGGGCTTCTGATTGTAATAAATGGGTAACTGTCCGACCGACCGGGGATAACTAATCGGCAATTTGCCGGCGGGATTATAATCGCCAAACAAAACATCCGCAACTCCAACGCCGGTTTCCTGCCCGAGGTAGAAACCCTGAAGCAAAGCGGAGGCATTTGCGGCAACATAATTCATGGAGAGTGGTCCACCGCTAATGACAAGTACGATTGTTGGCTTGCCGGTCGCAATGATCGCCTTTACAAGCTCCTCTTGCCTGCCAATTAGATCTAGGTTGTCTCGATCCCCGAGATGATTCGGTGCCCATGCTTCTTTATTGGTATCTTCGTTACCACCGATAACAACCAGCGCGACATCAGCGCCATTCGCCGCTGTTACTGCCTGTGAAATCAATTTGGCATCGACAGCGGGGTCCGATAGCTCTGCCCGATCGGCAAACCAATTTCCGCCTTCCTGAGTTATCTGGCAACCCTGTGCATATACTACGTTCGCTTCGGAACCCATTTTTGCGCGGATACCATCCAAAACACTAATGCGCCTGCCCGGTTCATCGCTATATCCGCCTAGGTGGGCTCTATCAGCATTCGGACCAATTACTGCAATCGTACGAATTTTCGCGCGATTTAATGGCAGTATATTTCCCTCATTTTTCAATAATACTATCGACTCACGTGCAGCCTGCGCCGCAATGGCCTGATGCTCTGGAGTATTTGTCACAGCGGCAGCAGCATCTACGTCAACATATGGATGCTCGAATAGCCCCAGACGAAACTTCGCGATCAGGTTTCGGCGCACCGACCGGTCGATTATCGAGATAGGGAGTCGGCCTTCCTTTACATGCTTAATGAGGGATTTATATGCAGCGGGATCCGGCAATTCAATATCCACTCCAGCCTTAATTGCCTTAATGGCAGCGTCTTCTGGGTTGGCGGCAACATGATGGATTCGGTCCAACTCCTCAATACCGTTATAATCCGAAACTACTATTCCATCAAAGCCCCACTCCTTGCGAAGAATGTCATTCAGCAGCCACTTATTTGCGTGTGAGGGCATACCATCGATTTCGTTATAAGAAGCCATAACGCTGCCGATCCCCGCCTCAACTACTGCCGCCCGAAAGCTCGGGAAAAATACTTCGCGAAGAGTGTGTTCCGAGAAATTTGCAGGTGCCGTATTAGTTCCGCCCTCTGGTTGCCCATGAGCGGCGTAATGTTTGGCGGTCGCCATAATATGCTGACCATCAATAGTCGGCCCCGTTCCTTGAAGAGCACGAATGGCAGCAACTCCCATTCTGCTGACAAGGTATGGGTCCTCTCCATAGGTCTCTTCGATCCTTCCCCAGCGTGGGTCACGTCCCACATCCAAGTTTGGACCGAGTGCCAATTGCCCACCCCGTGCCCTCATCTCTATAGCCGCCGTGGAGAATACTTTGGTCACCAGG
>CAISOI010000393.1 GCA_903886985.1 uncultured Chthonomonas sp. | reverse complement strand
TTCGGCGGATCACATCCCTGCATTTGCCTTACTACCTTCACCTTGGAGTTGCAAAAGATTTGGAATGTTGGGTTTTAACTTTATAGGGTACAAATTATGCAAACAGCAAAGCAAACAGCAAGACAAGTTATCGAGCATTTGCCGGAACATGCCAGTTGGGATGAGATTATGTATGAACTTTATGTTCAACAAAAAATCTCCAAAGGATTGGAAGCTGTCAAACAAGATAATCATGTCTCTGACGAAGAAGCTAGAAAGCGCTTGTCAAGTCAATATGCAAGTTAGATGGACTGAGCCTGCATTGGATGATTTAGTCGCCATTCAAAATTACATCGCTAAAGATTCTCCGTTGTATGCGCAACAATTCACTGAACGTATTTTTGATGTGGCTAAAAACTTGGAGTTATTTCCAGAGTTGGGGCGGAAAGTCCCGGAAGCAGCAGAAAGCAGTCAGGTGAGAGAATTAATCTTTCAGAATTATCGGATAATGTATTTGACCGATAGGGAGCATGTTTATATTATTACGGTAATTCATGGGAGTCGTGACTTGTCTGCGTTGAAAGATAGGATTTGATTTTGAATCGTGGGAGATACCCAACCTACGAAGCGCGACGGGGTTTGTAACCCCGTCGTTAATGTTTTTGTGCGAAGCCACGGCATCCGATTCGACACAAGACGTTTCGGACGAGATTGCAAATCCCATTCGGCGTTGAAGAAAAGCCGTTGTTCGGGCATGGACTGCCGGAATCCAGAACACAGGGATGTGAATGTATATTGCCCTTGTTTGGGTTCCGGCATTCCCTGCCGGGACGACGATAATTTTGGGAGAAATAGGTTTGAACAATATTTCCGTCAATCAACAGGCAGAAATCAATACCGTAGTGCTGCATTGGCCGCCCTCGCTGCGTCTGGAGGAAGACCAATTCTTTGACTTTTGTCAGGCTAATAGTGAATTGCGGATTTAACGTACAGCAGAGGGGGATTATGAAATTATGACACCGACTGGGGGTAAAACGAGCACAAGGAATTCTCGAATAGTTACCCTGCTTTCCATGTGGGCGGAAGCCGACGGAACGGGCGTAGTGTTCGACTCCTCGGGCGGTTTTACCTTGCCGAATGGCGCGGTACGTTCGCCCGATGCCTCTTGGGTTAAAAAATCCCGCTTAACCGTTTTAACAGACAAACAGAAAACACGGTTTTTGCCCTTATGCCCTGATTTTGTCATTGAACTCCGCTCGCCTAGTGATAATATTATTGCCTTGCAAGACAAAATGTAGGAGTATGTCGCCAATGGTGCGAGTTTAGGTTGGTTGATTAACCCGGAAACCAAACAAGTTCTAGTTTATCAACCCAATAAAGCAGTTATCGTTTTCGACAATCCACTAATTGTATCTACAGATGATGTGGTGAGTGGGTTCAAGTTGGAATTGTCCAAGATATGGGAGGTTGGGTTTTAGATTAGAAGGGTGCCTGTGGGGATGTACCCGCCGAATGAAGGCACATAAGCAAAACGCAAGACCTGACCCCAATTTTTCTAGATACGGTCTGAAATGAGGAGAAAGTCATCGTGAATATACAAAATGTACTAGATGAACTCGGAAAAATCGAGCGTGACGCTAAGCCGACATACTCCATGCACATTGAGGCGATGGGGGATATTTCGGAATTAAATAAATATGTACTACTGGATGACGAAGTTATTGGGCCTCACATTGAGGCGCGGGTCTGCTTAATGGTTGCTTTTCTGCGTGGGCCGGTGAGAATGGCGTATGATCCCCCTCCGAATCTCACGACCATCAATCTAAAAAGTTTTCTGAAGACGGCGAGTACCGTCCAAATCAAAGGTAAGATAAAGGATCTGTTGAGTGTAGCTGAAGATAGTCGGCAAGCTGCTGCTTTGGCCTACCAAAAATTGATGAACCGTTCTCGCGATGCATGGAACCCAGACAATTTTAGTAATCCCAAAGAACACCAGCCGAACAATCCGTATCAATATATCATTACCGCTCTTCGCTCATCTTCTGTGCTGTTCACCGAAAAGTCCGCAGCCGAGTTCATACGGGATAACCGGGTGGGTTTCGTTTCAGTCAGGGGCAACGAAGTAGCCTTCGACACCACCCGATACCTACTATCGACTCCCAATGCGATAACTACGGAGGTAATCAGTTGTTCTTTGATCTCAAATCTCAAGTGCCGAACTTATATGGATATGTGCTTTGGCTTAGTGCTGCGCGTTCCAAAAAACCATGTGTGCGCCGCGAGTGGGAGAGACATGATGGCGGCGAGTTTTCAGAATACTGCTCGCGTCGAAACACTGCATGGGTCTAGCGACTACAAACGCACACTCGCTATTAACGACTTCCTGGATCAAGCTGCGGGCAAGATAGCGGATAATCTAAGCACCCCTGAAATGGTCTTAGGTGAGACCAGTACCTCAGGTCATAATGAGGTGATCGTGCTCGGGACTTTCACTGGGCAAGTCACCGTCACCGCAATGTTTGTTAAAACCAGCGGGGGTAAGCTATGGCAGAAATTCCTTGGGTCGGAGGGTCGGATCGCCTCAGTCGTGCATCGGGAGGCCC
>CAISOI010000392.1 GCA_903886985.1 uncultured Chthonomonas sp. | reverse complement strand
TGGCGACTTCAAAGCCAGTTGTGCCGGTCGCCACCGAACCGGCAGTTGCAGTCAGTATTTCTGTTGAAAGTGCAGCTCCTGCGACACCCGTTGCAAAGGCTCTGGCAGCGGACAACAATGTCGATATCACAAGCATTAAAGGCAGCGGACCAGGTGGGAAAGTCCTCAAGGATGATGTGGCGGCGGTTATTGGTCAGCCTGCGTCAAAACCTGCCACACCGGTCGTTTCAGCCACACCTGCTCCAGCTGTTGAGAATAAGTCTGTCGAGGCAACGACATCCGCACCAATTACCGCTGGTATAAAACCTGTAGAGCGTGTAAGAATCAGTCGTCGAAGACAAACGATTATGGTTCGCCTTAAAGAGGCTCAGAACACCGCTGCCATGTTAACCACGTTTAACGAAATCGACATGAGTGCAGTTATGGATGTGCGGCGAAGGCGCAAGGATGTATTCAAGGAGCGCAACGGCGTGAACCTAGGATTTATGTCCTTTTTTACAAAGGCAGTCGTTGGTGCCTTAAAAGCATTCCCTATGTTGAACGCCGAGATCCTCGAAACCGAGATATTGGTGAAAAAGTATTACGATATCGGGATTGCTGTATCGACGGAAGAAGGGTTGGTTGTCCCGGTATTGCGCGAAGCCGACAATAAGTCATTTGCTGAGATCGAAAAGGCAATTGTTGATGTCGCCACAAGAGCTCGAACCGGAAAGCTAACATTACCAGAATTACTTGGTGGGACCTTTACAATAACAAACGGTGGAACATTCGGCAGTTTGATGTCAACTCCAATCCTGAACACGCCTCAAGTGGGAATTCTTGGGATGCACACTATTCAAGAACGACCTGTTGTTCGTGATGGGCAAATAGTTATCCGACCGATGATGTACATCGCTCTATCTTATGATCACCGGATAGTCGACGGCAGCGAGGCTGTACGCTTTCTTGTGCGTGTCAAAGAGTTAATAGAAGATCCTGCCGCGCTGATGTTGGAAGGATAGATTACATCCAAAATGAACTTTGAAAGTGTTATCAGTTAATTGCGAGTGATACGTGTCGCAGAATCGGGGTTTGCAGTCGCTGCCGGAGCGCTTCGTCGGACTAAACTTCAGGAAAACCCAGAAGTTGACTCGATAGTTAGAGAAATCATCGCCCAAGTAGCCGCGGAGGGCGACGCCGCTCTGCTACATTTGGGGCGCAAATTTGACTCTCCTAATTTGAATTCGCTTGAAGTTACCGCTGCAGAGTGGGATGCAGCTTGTGAGGAAATAGACGAAAGCTTAAAGGAGACCGTTCTTTTAGCAGCCAACAATATCACCACGTTTCATGAACGCCAAAAAAGAACCAGTTGGTTGGACATGGAAAAGGGGATGGTCACTGGGCAGATGTTGCGACCATTGCAACGCGTGGGTGTGTATGTACCCGGTGGCCGCGCAGTCTATCCGAGTAGCGTACTTATGTGTGCATTGCCTGCAAAAGTTGCAGGTGTTGAAGACATCGTGATGTGCTCCCCTGTTCGCTCGGACGGAACGCTCCATCCTTTGGTGTTGTTTGCGGCAAGAGTGGCTGGAATTAAGCGAGTATTTAAGGTCGGTGGTGCCCAAGCAGTTGCATCCATGGCGCTCGGAACAGAGACCGTGCCGGTCGTCGACAAAATAGTTGGACCAGGTAACACGTATGTTAACATTGCGAAGAAGCAGCTCTGGGGAGTTGTAGATATCGATATGCTTGCTGGTCCCAGTGAAGTCTGCGTAATTGCTGACGCCGGTGCTAACCCCGCATTTGCAGCGGCTGACATGTTGACTCAAGCGGAGCACGACCCTGATTGTGCAGCCTACTTAATAACAGACTCCGAGGCGATGGCGAACGCAGTAAGTGAGGAGTTGGATAAGCAGATAGAGGTTCTTCCTCGGAGGGCGATTCTTCGGCAGGCACTGTCTGAACTTGGCGGAGTTATTATTGCTGAGAATTTGGATCAGGCATGTGAACTGGCGAATGTATGTGCCCCCGAACATCTTGCACTTATGGTTCGTGATCCATTCGCATACCTTGGATTGATCCACAGCGCGGGCGCGATATTGATGGGCGACTACTCGACTCAGACTCTTGGCGATTTTTTTGCTGGACCCAG
>CAISOI010000391.1 GCA_903886985.1 uncultured Chthonomonas sp. | reverse complement strand
TGATTCCGCGCTGTTTTGGCAAGGAATGAACAGCGGAATAGAATGCATCCTGAGCGTCGGCGAATATCCGCACGGCTTCAAGGTTTGGTGTCGTTTGACCTGATTGGATCGCATCAGAAAGTTCTTTGAAAACCATTGCCTTCTTAAGGTTTTCTCGTGCGCTGTTATAAATAACTGCGCTGCCAATTACAGATTTGTCTTCGATACTATTCGTTACATTATCCCTGCCATCCAGACCAATCTTAGTGATCGTGGCGTTTGCTTCCTTCGTGTAATCTGACGGGAGTGCAGTTAAGAAGAAAGTCACATTAAAGCGAAACGTCATCTTGTTAGACAGTTTTTCTTTATTACCCTTGATAAGCTCTACCTTAAACGGTGCACCGTCAGGTATCGTTAAGTTCAATGTTGCCGTCTTTTCGTCGGCAATTACGGCAGATGCTAGAAATAGTCCGGCTACCGTCGCAAATACGCTGCGTATTAATTTCACGTTCGTGTCTCCTATAAATTCGTTTACTGCCGACCTACATCGGTCTTACTGTGATTTTTTCGACGGCAATTACGTACGCGCCCTTACCATCAGTGACGACGCAATATATGATGTCAGTCCCTGCAGTTGGTGGTGCCGTATATACTGCTTTGCTGGGATCAGTTGCGTCTTGAACAATTTTGGCACCTGAATTAGCAACGGTGAAGAAATAGGTAAGTTTGTCGCCGTCCACATCAGATGCAGTGGCTTGTACTGACAATGTAGTACTGATCACTACATCCGCCGTTGCAGCCCCAAGAACCGCAACAGGGCTGTGATTTGCACCTGGATCATCGACAACCACCTTAACTGGAAGTGAAGTAATTCCACCCCGATCATCTTTTACAGCCAATGTAATAGTCGATGGTCCCTTGGGCGCATTGTCGATTTTGGCGAGATTTGGCGAATTCGTCGCGTCAACAACGGTTGCCCCCAGCCAAGTGAAAGTAATTGGATCTCCGTTTGGATCCGTTGCCGTTGCAGAACACAAAATGGACGAGCCCGTATTTGCCAGTACAGTTGGCACCGGGCTTACTGGTACTCCGCCAACAACGATGTCTTTATCATTAATACGGAATGATTGAATCATTGGTGGATCATTCTTTGGAAAGAATTGACCACCGCATCCCGGCAACGACAGGAAGATAGTGGTGACCAATAGACAGGTAAGACGATTTTGCATTTGATATCTCCATAAAGATAAAGAAAACAATTACTTACGACCGGTGATTCGACTTGCAAAGTTCACGATACAACAGAATGACAACAAAGGAGTGGCAGTCCAGTTTGTTGGGATTTACAGAAGCCAGCAGGGGCCGCTGTTTTGGGACACAATTTTCTACGGCGCAACATCACAGTTGCATTCAAGATTGAGTGAAGAAAATTGCATCTTCGTACTCGTGTTGAATTAGTTTGTGACTTAATGCTTAAACGTCACACTGACACGATCATTTAAGAATGCAGACAAAAGCAACTTTCACATTATAACATTTTGTTAGTAAAAAACAAGATGTGAAATATGTCACATCAATGATCTATTGACATGAATACAACATTACATCTACCGGCTTCAACAAATTGGCTAAGGTGGAGTTATTTGCCGTCCGCAACGGGCCGGGGAATAGCATGTTGGAAGATAGATTCAAGTGACGCGGGTGTAATCTTAAACAACATCTGACAATCTATGCCATTGTTCGGTCAAATCACATGAGTACCTATTTTCCTGCTGTGGAAAGACTGCAGGATAGCTTGAGTTACTGTGGATCTGATAGTTGATAACTCAAAATCAGATTGGCGGTGCAGGAGCAATATGCAATCTACTTATATAATCGTAGATCAAACGCTTTGCGAGTAAGTTGAGCGAATTCTTCAAGAGAGAGAGTCTCTCCTCTCCTCCCCGGGTCAATCCCCGCTTTGCGAATGAATGCATCCACCAACTCCTTGGTAAAGCTCTTTTCTTCGCACGAAGAGAGGGCGTTATGAAGTGTCTTTCGTCGTTTGCCAAACGCTCCGCGAACAATACTGAAGAAGAGTTTCTCATCTGGAACGTCAACACTGCCATTGGGAATTGTCTTGAGGACAATAACTGCACTTGTCACTTCGGGAGCCGGAAGGAAAACCTGAGGTGGTACTTTGAAAGCGAATTCCACATGGGCGTGATACTGTGCGTAAAAAGCCAGAGTCCTGGGTACTGGAACCGGGTGAGGCGGCTTTTCCCTGAGACGTTCCAACGCAGAGCAGAGC
>CAISOI010000390.1 GCA_903886985.1 uncultured Chthonomonas sp. | reverse complement strand
GACACATAGTCTCCGTTCCGTAGCTATAGCTGTGTTTTTCTTATCGATGACAATTTCAACTGTCCTTGCAGATGTTCGGAATATTGAAGGTTGGACCGTGCATGTCAATGAAAAACTATTCGAAGCTGACAAAAAGGCCAGTACGGACAAAGCAATTATTCTGCTGGCAAATCATCTGAAAGCCATTGTTCGGGATGTACCCGGTGGAGCTGTAAAACGTTTGAAAGAGGTTCACATTTGGTTGAACCCACCCTATCCAGGAGTTCGAGGTACCGCAGAATATCACCCTGACGCGGATTGGCTTCGCGAAAACGGTCGAAACCCTGAGATGGTTAAAGGTGTTGAGATCACCGATGTTGATAAGTTTGAACAAGAAACAATCCGAATGCCTGTTTTCGTTCTTCACGAACTAGCGCATTCGTTTCATAATAGGGTTCTGGGTTTCAATCATCCCGCTGTACTTGCAGCCTACAAGCGTGCTAAGGAGAGCAAAAAGTACGACAAAGTGGAGCGATGGCTTGGAAACGGCCGCCCGAATACCTTTGAGCGCGCCTACGCTATGACAAATGAACAGGAGTACTTTGCTGAGTCTACCGAAGCATTCTTCGGCAGAAATGACTTCTACCCCTTCGATCGGAAGCAGCTTCACGAAGTCGATCCTGATATCGAACAGATTCTGGATCAAGTATGGACCTCTCAGGAACCAATAACTGCCCCTCCTGTCGAGCTTAAGATTCCTTCGTTCTATTCCAAGTACATCAGTGCTCATGGTTACCCAATAGTTGCTTCTTCCAAGGTGAACGATTATGCATTGAAGGAGGCGGCCTATCTCATTAACTCCATGTTGTTGCTGCGTCCTGATGTTCGCGAAGCGATGATTAAAAGCGGATCACGGATGTGCATTATGGCGCATGACGAGTTTACAACCGATCTGCCTGAGTTCAAATGGTTGATGCCTCACGATTTCTGGGATGCGCGTGCACGAGGTACCGGTGGATCGGAGACGGACCCATACTGCAGTTCTGCGGAGGAAAACCTGATAAATCTCCCGGGTGATCCTTATCTGACCGAGTGCATAATGGTGCACGAATTTGCGCATAACATTCATTTGCGAGGCATAGTGCGGATTGATCCAACCTTTGACAAGCGGCTAAAAGAGACATATGAGGCGGCAATGAAGGCGGGGCTATGGAAAGGCAAATATGCCTCAACCAATCACCATGAATATTTTGCGGAAGGGGTTCAAAGTTGGTTTGACAACAACCGCCCACCTGATTTCGACCATAATCATGTCCATACCCGTGTCCAGCTCAAGGAGTACGATCCAGGTCTCGCTAAGATGTGCGAAGAAGTGTTTCGTGATTCGGTTTGGAAGTATACCTACCCCAAAACTCGACTTCGAGATCACCTTGCCGGATACGATATGTCTGCGATGCCCAGCTTTGTTTGGCCACCTCGGTTAGAAAAGGTGCGGAAAGAGGTACGCGATGCGGCAGTTAAACGAGACCAAGACGCTAAGAAACCACTAAAATAAGGGCATTCGCCAAACCCTTTCTGAGTTGCACCGTTTGGAGCCAAAAATGATTGTAAGTATATTTAATGATGTCATCGGTCCTGTAATGCGGGGACCTTCCAGCTCGCACTGTGCCGCGGCACTTAGAATAGGGCGTATTGCGCGCGACCTAATGGACGGGGAAATTGCGGATGTTCTGATCGAATACGATGTGCACGGCTCACTCCCTACCACGCACGATTCTCAGGGTTCCGACATGGGGCTGTTCGGTGGTCTAATGGGATGGGATGCCGATGACGACCGATTGCCGAATTCTGCGGCGGCGCTCTCTGCTGCCGGAATAAGAACTAAGATTGAGACTATCAACGTTAACGACCCGCATCCAAACACTTACAGGCTCAACTTATCCAATCCAACCGAACAACACTCGCTTATCGCCATCTCTACAGGTGGAGGAATGATAGAGGTTATCGAGATCGACGGAACTCCTGTTTCACTCTTCGGCGACTGTTATGTACTTTTTTTGACCGCGCAAGGTGAAGCAAAGGCTTTCACCAGTGAATATTTGAATGTTGACTCTATTGAACAAGCTGGACCGTTTACGATAATCAAATCCCAATGGCCTTTTCCTAGTGCCATATCTTCTTCGATTTGCGAATCGGATGCCATAAAATCTGCAAAGTTGCTCAATCCCGTCCTACCCGTTTTGTCCAGAGCGAATGTGGAAGTGCCGTTTACGACATGCGCGGAACTGGTCGAATTTGATGATCATCAGGACATTCCGCTATGGGAGCACGCGATCACTTATGAGATGGAGAGAGGTGGACTCTCTCGCGATGAAGTTATTCAAAAAATGGTGGACATTGTACGAATCCTTCGAAAATCCATTGCTTCCGGATTGGCAGGTACCGAATATGATGACCGCGTTCTGGGGTATCAATCCGGCAATTTTGAGCAGATGATGAACTCTGGCAAGCTTCTGAATGGTGGAACCCTCAACCACATTATTCTTTATGTGACAGCAATTATGGAGGTCAAGAGTTCGATGGGTGTGATCGTAGCAATGCCCACAGCTGGAGCATGCGCAGCACTGCCGGGTGCAGTCATAGCCATGGCAGAAGAGATGGGTTTGGATGAAGTCGCTATGGCAAAAGCCCTCCTCGCAAGCGGCCTCATTGGCGTATTTATTGCAACTGCGTGGAGCTTCGCTGCAGAAGTTGGCGGGTGTCAGGCAGAAGGTGGTTCGGCATCAGCGATGGCTGCTGCTGCGTTGGTAACGCTCGCGGGCGGCACATTAAAACAAGCCGTAAGTGCCTCCTCCATGGCGCTTCAAAGCATGATTGGGCTAATCTGCGATCCTATCGCCAATCGAGTTGAAGCACCCTGTCTTGGGAAAAATGTTATGGCGGCATCGAATGCGCTCTGTACGGCGAATATGGCTCTCGCCGAGTTTGATCAGGTGATTCCCCTGGATGAGGTCATTGAGACTGCAAAACGAGTCTCCAGCCAAATGCCGAGAGAGTTGCGCTGCACCAGCCTCGGCGGTCTTTCGATCACACCGACCTCACTTGCAATTGAATTGAAACTTGCGGAGAGAAAGAGATCGAAGTGCGGAGGTTGTTCTTGTTAATTGGCACCTGGTGATATAAGGGGCTGATACGTGTTGCAGCAAGTTAGATTACAAACTTTGCTGATCTTCCTCCTGGCGCATCCACCAGGTCCTAGACATTATCCCATCAAGCCAATTTCATCTTCCAAGTTACGTCATAATCTGTCATTTTTTGCCATCATATGATAGAATATGCTCGAGATACAAACACCAAGGATATACATATTGACCACCGTAAATATATCGCTTCCCAACTCGCTTAAAGAGTACATAGAGGCCCAAGTCCTTAAGGATGGATATAGCACCACCAGCGAATATGTGCGTGAACTAATACGTGAGGACAAAAAAAGACGAGACCAAGAGAAACTCGAGTCGATGCTCATTGAGGGGTTGGACAGTGGGGTAACCGTGCAGGCGACGCCTGAATTCTGGTCAGAGCTTTGGAGTCAAATAGACAAAAAGAGCGACCATAATCGCATTGGTGCCACGGAGGATTGAATAGAGATAAAGCACCGAAAGTAGTTGTGCGGCTCACACAAAGTGCAATCACTGATATAGTCAACCAGGCAAACTACTATTCTGACAATGCACCGAAACAAGTAGCGGTCAGATTCCGCAAATCCATTCAGACGGCAGTGGATCATCTTGCAGCGTATCCCGAATCGGGGGTTATGAGGCAAGTAGTGAATACACGACTATCCGGATTGCGAATGTGGCATGTCACTGGATTTCCATCGATATTGATCTTCTACATTTATCGACAAGGTGAGCTTACGATCGTTCGAATTCTCCATGGATCTCAAGATACGCAATCGATTTTGGAGGAAGAATAATCGTCTTATCGCATCAAAAAGTCGCTCTTAAGTACATTTACATTGTGGATAGTTCCATTCCCTTAATCCATCCGGTTTCTG
>CAISOI010000389.1 GCA_903886985.1 uncultured Chthonomonas sp. | reverse complement strand
GTAGTCCGCGGCTGACCGTTCATGTTAACAATCTTGAGGAAGACCTTATTGGTCTTGCTGTCCTGACTTGCCGAGGTATAGATTGGACTCAACCCCTCTGTGCCGCTGTGAATTACGGTGTCCCCATGATAGAGACTAAACATCTGTTGCGCATAATACGATGGCGATGCGTAGCTTCGAAGAGCATCGAAACCAATCAAATTGCTCGCCCATTGTCGTGCGCCGGGATTCACATTTACGAATAAGGGTGCGTAGGACGAAAGCAGGACTACGTCGGAATTACGTTCCATACCTGTCATCCAGGCAGCATCTCCAAGGGCCGAATTCAGAGACGGAGTAGGACCTTTTTCTCCAGCTCTCACCCAGGGTGCATCGATGTCTTGCGAGGCCCATTCTCCCACAAAGATCTTAGGACCAGTTCGGTCATAATTGTCGTAATGGTTGGCATCTCCCGCCATAGCATCAGCCGTGCGGTAGAAGTGATCGTCAATCATATCTGGAATACGTGAACGTACTTTGTCAGTTGCAATAAGTTGAAGCTGAGGGAACTTCGCCTTGATGGCATCATAAAACGCAGCAAACCGACCGTCATAACTACCTGATCTATCGAAATTGTCTTCGTTGCCGATTTCAACGTACATTAACGGAAACGGCTCAGGATGACCGTCTTTAATTCTTTTGGCGCCCCCGACAGTTTCTGATCCACCAATGACATACTCAAGTTCTTCTATTGCTTCATCGATAAAAGGCTTTAACCGAGGTCCCGCTGGAATGTATTCACCCCGCAATGAATATCCGGCAAAAACTGCGAGGACAGGTTCCATATGAAGGTCTTCACACCAAAGCAGGTACTCCAACAGACCGAAACCATCGTCAGAGCGATATCCCCAAGGGTTCTGATGTCCCGGGCGAATAGATATGTCTCCAACTGTTTCTCGCCAGTTGAAACGTTCAGCAATAGTATTGCCTTCCAAATAGTTTCCACCAGGCAAGCGCAGCAATGCAGGCTTCATGTCGGCCAATATCTTCATCAAATCAGGTCTTGTGCCATTGGTTCGATTGTGATAGGTCGGTGGAAATAACGAGACCTGTTGAAAAGAAACAATCCCTTTTACATTGGTTGAGATTGTGAATAGGTTATTTGAAGAGACAGGTACATTCCCGGTAGTAAGTGTGGTCGTAAACTTTTTCCATTTGTCGGTCAAGCCACGGACTTCGGAACGCGCGAAGTTTGTTTTGCCATCCTTAGAAACAATTGAAACGGACACAATCTTGATATTTCCAGAGTTAGTGCGGGCATAAAAGCTGGCCCGGTATTTGGTGTTCGGCAATACAGGAATGCCCCAATAACCTTCATTTGCAATTCCAGCGCTTCCACTTGCCAGATTAGATGCATCTAACTTTAATGCTGTCGTCAAAGCTGTGGATGGAACTGGCTGGGTTCTATCGAGGCTGATCGTCGCGGCGGAAGGGGAAGGTAAGACAGACCAGTGATCAGGGCGATTTGGATTGTCTTTAAACACTCGATTACGGATTAATTCAGCATAAAGGCCACCATCAATACAATAATTGATATCTTCAATCATCAATCCATAAAGGCGGGGACTGAGAGCATGTGTGGGTTTGGTAAAATCGACTAGGATTGTGGAACTGTTTGCGTGGGTCTCTTCCGCAATGCGGTTTAGCAGTTCTGAGTTCAGATTACTCGAGCGATAGAACGATACATCGTTGATATCACAATGAGTAAAATCCACGGGGCGACCACCAAATTTACCACGTCCGATAGCGGCAACACCATTAGCTTTAAACTGGCTGGTATATGGTGTCGTTCGTTGGAGCACCCCGTTGACATAAAGTGAAATGGATTTTGTGTTTGCGTCATGGACGCCGAGTAGATAGTACCAAACTCCGGTTTTTGGAGCGAAGCCAGCGCTTGCGATTACTCCATTCTGTCCGTTGTCAGCACCGGGAACTGTAAAGGCAAACTTGCCTGTATCAGCCCGAAGCTGAAGGAAAAAACCGCTGATAACATTGCCGTCCACACTAACAAAGGTCTGGAACCCTCCCAATTGATTGAGCTTGACCCAAGCGGATACGGCGAACGAACCGCTGGTATCTACCAGAGGTTTATTGATCTCCGCATAACCATTTCCGTCCAAATGCAGTGAATTGCTATTGTTTCTTGGTGCCCAGCCTGCATTGCCTTTCAAATCTCCGGAGACGCCGTTCCCACCTGAAACGCTCTTGCCAGAGCCTTCTGCCAATTTGAACGTCGCCAATGGATCGATCTGGCATTCCGCTCGAGGGGCCAACGTTATCAGGGAAGCAAAAATTAGAGATAGAAGTGGTTTTGGAAACATAGCGGCTCTCTTTCGGGCATATTGAAATATCGGGGTGCGAAAACTAATGTTGGACGATTTTGATCTCAAAGTTGTATAAATGACCATTGGGGTTATTGTTGAAAGTCTACCACAGGAAAAGTAAACGATTTGGGTAAGTTCTGCCAACGTTTGGCGCCATAAACCCCAGCCTTAGAATAGTCAAAAGAGACAAACCCTGTTTGTGTTGCAGGAGAACCACGCTTGAGGCGAAAGTCAAAATGGGCGGCATCGATAAACTGTGGGTCAGCGGTAATGGAGTCTTTATCCTTGCCGCTTTTCTGCCAGTCTGAGAGTGACATTCCTTCAAATGAGATCGCTTGTCCAGAACTGTTCCAGTAAATGTTGTGATTTAAACTTACATTTTTGTCTTTCCAGCCGCCGGAGAAAAGAGAACTCT
>CAISOI010000388.1 GCA_903886985.1 uncultured Chthonomonas sp. | reverse complement strand
GAAAAACAAGAAACAAAAAAAGAGACCCCTGACGGGTCTCTTCTTCGTTTCGTAGCTAAGCTGCTTAAACCTATTGAGTTACTTGTTGTGCCACCTTAACTCGATTAAGTGCGCGCTCAAGATTCTTTGTTGCTTCATCATAATCTTCGGCACTCCCGGAGGATAGATGTTCACGTGCTCGGGCAACTGCCATCTCTGCTCTTGATATATCGATGTCTTTGGCTCGCTCAGCGGTATCGGCAAGAATGATGGCCTTATTTGCATTAACTTCCATGAATCCACCGCTGGTGGCAATAAATTCCACGTCACCATTCTCAAACTCCACTTTAATCAGACCAACTTCAAGAGCGGTCATCAGCGGCGCGTGACCATATAAAACTCCAAACGATCCGTCGATCCCTGGCGCACGAACACTCTTGACCTGTTCGGACATCAGTTTCTCTTCCGGCGTTACCAGTTCCAACAAAAATGTGGCCATACCATCCTCAGTAAGCCGCCGGACTTGGAAAAGTCCGGCGCCCTAAACAGATTTCAATTGAGACTATCTTAATACGACTTTATGCAGCTTCGAGGGCTTTCGCCTTATCAACTGCCTCGTCAATGTTTCCAACCATATAGAACGCTTGCTCCGGTAGATCATCGTGCTTGCCCGCTACCAACTCTTGGAAAGAACGAATGGTCTCTTTGAGCGGAACGTACTTACCAGGAATACCGGTAAATGCCTCACCAACTCGGAAAGGTTGGGATAGGAATCGCTGAATACGGCGTGCGCGACCAACTACTGCACGGTCATCGTCCGAAAGCTCATCGATACCAAGAATTGCAATGATGTCCTGAAGTTCTTTGTATCTCTGCAAGATAGCCTGCGTAGCACGTGCGACAGCGTAGTGCTCTTCGCCGACGATCTGAGGATCGAGAATTCGGGAGGTTGAAATCAGTGGGTCCACTGCAGGGAAAATTCCCTGTGCCGCCAAAGATCGTTCCAAATAGGTTGTCGCATCAAGGTGAGCAAATGCAGTTGCAGGCGCTGGGTCCGTTGGGTCGTCAGCAGGTACGTAAATAGCCTGAACGGATGTAATGGACCCCTTCTTGGTAGAAGTAATTCTTTCCTGCAATGCACCCATTTCGGTCGACAATGTCGGCTGATATCCTACAGCGGAAGGAATACGTCCAAGAAGCGCTGATACTTCGGAACCTGCCTGGGTAAACCGGAAGATGTTGTCGATGAAAAGAAGCACGTCCTGGCCTTCGACGTCTCGGAAATATTCCGCAATCGTCAAGCCGGAAAGCGCTACGCGGAGGCGTGCTCCAGGCGGCTCGTTCATCTGACCAAACACCATCGCAGTCTTACTAATAACGCCCGATTCCGTCATTTCTAACCAGAGGTCGTTACCTTCACGAGTTCGCTCTCCAACACCAGCGAAAACAGAGAATCCACCGTGTTCAGTTGCGATGTTTGTAATAAGTTCCTGCATCAAAACAGTTTTGCCTACACCTGCACCCCCGAAGAGACCAATCTTTCCACCCTTCAAATAGGGCGTCAAAAGATCAATAACCTTAAGACCAGTTTCCAAAACTTCTGTGGAAG
>CAISOI010000387.1 GCA_903886985.1 uncultured Chthonomonas sp. | reverse complement strand
CGATTCCGGCATGATCAGTCCAACATTAGTACCTACTGCTTCTTCTCGTGTATATCCAAAGATTTGGGTAGCTGCGGAATTAAACTGTTCGATAATGCCGGTTCGGTCCATGACAACTATTGCATCAACAGCAGATGAGAAGATAGCCGTCAATAGTTCATCGTGGGCTTCTAACGATCTGTTAGTTTTTTCCAGTTCCGCTCGCCGGCGAGATAGCCGTTCGTTGAGTTCTCGGGCATCGCGTAGGCTCTGTTGTTGCATTTGCAACGAAAGCAATAGGTCCGTGGAGTTATCAAATATTGGAAGGTGATGTAATGCAGAATTGTTTCGAATATCGGATTCTAAGGCGCTCACAATTGGTGAAAGAATTAACAGGATGTTATTGGTAGTGCCAGATTCATTTGGCAGTGTGACAGCTTGACCTTTTAGGCGAATATTACTTTTACTGTGAAGCAAAGTGAACAGATCGTCACTTCGTCTTAACTTGAGTTCTGGAGTATCCGCTGATCCATTTATTTTGAGGTCGAAGCAGCTCAACAGCCCTTGCAATGGACGAACGTCAGTAGTTTCTTGTTCCCAGTATGTGCCGATCTGAACGATCTGGAGATCTGGGTTGACAATCAAATGAAAAGGAAAGAGCGACTTCAGTAAGTGTGGGGTTAGCCCAAATAAGTCATGTGTGTTGTTTAGCTTATTTGATGATGGCAACGTGGAAAATTGCATGATCCTGTCCTTTTTCGCGAGATGCAATCTGCTGCACCTTTAGTTCAGTGTCAAATAACTTTCCGCATCCTCTTAACAATACGATCACCATAGGTGAAAGAACTCCGCGTTCAGAAAAATAGTGTACAAGTACAGTGTCGTCATCAACATTTTCACATTGAAATTGAGGAGGGGCAAGGTGTGGCATTGAATTTGAAACTCGTGTGTGAAGATTATTAAGGTTGCGTAATAGAGCAAATACATCGCCGCCGAAAGAAGTCAGCATTGGCCCGTATGCAGATTTACCAGTGAAAAGTACCCAGTATTCGCCAAATGCTTCAAGAATGTCATTTGCAGGGGCTCCCAGTACCTTCGATGCTGATCCAACTAGTTTGTAAGTTATCTCGTCAGGATAGGCCTCCAAGCTAATGAATGGTTCGTCTGGAATACCCGCCCCTTCCGCAATCTTTTGCCAAGTTTCTGCATCAAATCTCTCATGTACCATCTCATAAATTGCTTTGTTAACCAGTCCGTACATATTTACTTCGAGCTTTCATCAATTCCATATACAGTTCAATATCAATTGTGGGTCAAAATCTCCCATCATTATGATGATTGAGCCCCATTAACGGTGCATTAATTGAAACGCGTAGTAACGATTGTGGCGGACACGCAACGTGGTTGGATTTCTGAGTATTAGGTTGAATACCCGGATGCAAAACTCCTTTAATAGCTAGAGAAGCTTGCGGCCACTAATGAGCGAAATATTAGTTCTGAGCACGGAGATATCGTGTTTGGTAAACAAACGTAGGTATGAATTGAGAATCCAAAAGGGAATTGAACAAAAACAAAGTAGTGAATTGAAACTTGGCGACGAGCACAAACATAGGATCCGAACACAATAGAGTAAACGGATCCTACGATTAATGAATGAGAGAAGCAAATCTACTTCGAGATCATTTTGATTTGATGCGGTAGGAACAGTGTAAATCGCCTGAGAGAATGTGGTTCTCTCGCGTTACAGTCACATCGTCACCCAATAATTTCTCAAACAGCTTGAGCTCTTGATCACAGATTGTCGCATGCTTCCGCGCAGCTTTACATACAGCGCAGTTG
>CAISOI010000386.1 GCA_903886985.1 uncultured Chthonomonas sp. | reverse complement strand
TCATGCAACCCATAACTGACACAAAACCACATAGCTTCGTTGTTCTCGCGCGCTCAGGCGGTCAATATAAGGAGCAGGACGGCAAATATTCACGATTATTGATGTCGATTGCCGTGGCTATGTTAGTCTCCTTCTGCGCAGTCGTTGGATTGCTAATAGGAGCTCTATTGCGTGCTGAGTGGAAGGTCCTGCCATGGATTCTTGTGGGTTCAGCATGCTGGTCATTGCCGATTTATAAGTCTCTACAGAGACATCTCAGCAATACAAGAGATGAAAGCGCATCAGTTTTTGTGGAGCATCTCCAAAACCGAACTTCCAAGGGAGAACTCGGCAAACCTGTAAGAGGTGTCGGCAACATTCTTTGGCTCACTGCAGAGGGTATGTGCTCCGCGGACGGCAAGCTTACTTCATGGTCTCACTTCCATTCTTTCAAAATTGATTCTCCGGAACCATCTATTCATCGCGTGATTCTTTTTGAAAAGAATATGGTTTTCAAAGGCATTCCCGAAGCATTTTTCAATCGGCTCTTCGAAATCATAGGGCTTGTCGCTATCGCAATCCCAGCGGCAGCGGCACTTAGTAAACATGGGCCCACCAATGATGTGCTCGCAGCATTCGCAGTCATCTGCACATACTTCTTGCGGCTAAGCGCACAGAAAATCATTGCAAAATCGAACGAGATTGGTAGTGCAGGAAACGGTTGTCATGTGAGCGAAATAGTGAGAGTAAGCGCGGAATTCTACTCTCGAAGCGAGATTGGAAGTCTACTGCGCGAAAATTTCGATTTACGACAATCGTGAGTGTATAGTTAGCCCTATTCGTTTACGTGAGATTGGCTGAGAATATTATGCGACAAGATGATCCACTTCATGGTTTTCCAAATCGGCCACTATCCCGCAGGGAGATGCTGAATTTTTGTGGAAATGGCTTCGGTATGCTTGGTTTGGCTGGGCTGTTGTCCCAAAGTTCTGGGGCCTCCCCCGTGATCCCTTCCGTTGGATCGGACCCTCTTTCTATTAGACCACCTATGTACTCGCCGCGTGCAAAACGAGTCATTTTCCTCTTCATGAGCGGTGGCCCTTCACATGTCGATACCTTCGACCCAAAACCTCGGTTGACGAAAGATAGCGGAACGCCTCTGCCTTTTTCGAAGCCATCACTGGAACGAACTAAGACCGGTAACCTGTTAGGTTCGCCGTTCAGTTTCAAAAAGTATGGTCAGTCAGGAATTGAAGTTAGCGAGCTCTTCCCCAACGTCGCGAGTTGCATAGACGACATGTGTGTCATCCGCAGTATGTATGCCGACAACATTAACCACAATGGCGCATGCCTGCAAATGAACACGGGAGAACAAGCATTTTCCCGACCAAGTCTGGGAAGTTGGTTGACTTACGGCCTCGGCACTGAAAACCAAAACCTTCCAGGGTATATCGTCATCAGTCCGGCTCAACCTGCTCAAGGAGCCCCGCTCTGGACATCCAGCTTTCTGCCCGCTGTATATCAAGGCACTTTGGTTTCTGATCTAACGAATCCTATCGCAAACTTGACGAATGCTAAGGAGTCACTCAGTGATCAACGGCTAGAACTGGATACGCTGAAACAACTCAATGAACTTCATCGCGATGGACGCGAAGACGACTCTCGACTCAATGCCCGGATATCATCGTTTGAGCTCGCATACCGGATGCAGTCTGAGGCACCAGAAGCCTTTGATGTCAAAGGTGAATCCCCTGCTACACAGAAACTATATGGTTTGGACAATAAAACTACCGAGACGTTCGGCAAACAGTGCCTGATGGCCCGTAGATTAGTTGAGAGAGGCGTTCGGTGTGTTCAGGTTTACCACACTCAAACGGCCAAGCGCTCTAGTTGTCAGCTTTGGGACCAGCATGGTGGTTTGCGTGAGGAACTTCCTGCTAATTGCCACGCGACAGATGTACCAATCGCGGGTCTTCTGAAGGATCTAAAGAGCCGCGGACTTTTGGAAGATACCTTGGTCTTGTGGGGTGGAGAGTTTGGTAGAACTCCGACTGCTGAAAATACGAATGGTCGTGAACACCATCCGTTTGGATTCACGATGTGGATGGCCGGCGGAGGTGTGAAGGGTGGACTGGCGTACGGTTCAACGGATGAATACGGGTGGCACGCTCAAGAAAACAAGGTACATGTCCACGATCTCCATGCAACCATTCTGCACCTAATGGGCATAAATCATGAGCGCTTGACCTATAGGTATGCTGGTCGTGATTATCGGCTTACTGATGTCTACGGCAAAGTTGTCAACGATATTTTAGCCTGAGGGTGATTCAGAATTAGGCTCTTTCGACAAGGCAGCGTGACACAGCAAAATCCACGCTGTTAAGAAACATACACCACCGATCGGCGTGATAGCACCTAGGATCTTGACCTGCGTGATCGCGAGTAGATAGAGACTGCCGGAAAAAATGACGATTCCCGCGATCATTAGTCTCACTATCCATTCTATTTTTGAAGG
>CAISOI010000385.1 GCA_903886985.1 uncultured Chthonomonas sp. | reverse complement strand
CTCTCTTTATATTCTGAGGCGATAATATCGCGTAATTCGATCTCCGTCATACCTTCGCGTAATTGTTGTACAGATTTCTCATAAACTTCATCTGTGACTTTGCCACTTGCAATCATTGCTGAAAGTTCATCCTCAGCTTTGACCTCTCGCAATTGTGCCATCAAGCGTCCGGCGGGTTCACACGGAGAGTTCGGAGCAATTGATTGAATACCAAGGAGGTGAATGCTGTCGAGCTCGTCATCAATTGCAATTCGACGAGAATGAACACCCCATTCTTCAAGGAGATTAGAGACAACTCCGTTCCACCCAGAAGTATCGTCCCATCCTCGCACATCGGTCAATCCCGCAGGATTGTGTAACGCTTGGGCAGCATTTAACGAAGGCACAACGAAAGTAGGTTCGCCCGATGCAGGTAAGAATAGTGCGAGTAGTCTTTCATGTCCACTCTCGGCCCATCCCGTCAAATACTTCATCTGGTTGGTCGGCGCCAGTACAGTTCCGTAAATCCCTTCAGACTTCATAACTTCCTGGTACCGCTGAATGCGCGCGAAATATTTACTCATTTGGAACGACCCTCTTTCAGTTGAACAAAATTTCTAAGCAGCTGTTTACCGTCTGGTGTCATGACCGATTCAGGATGGAACTGGACGCCTTCAATAGCAAATTCTCTATGGCGCACTCCCATGATCTCTCCTTCCATTGTCACCGCAGTAATCTCAAGACAATCCGGTATTGACTCACGCTCAATAACAAGGGAATGGTAACGGGTTGCAGAAAAGGGATTGGGGAGACCATGAAAAACACCGACGTCTAGATGTTTGATCGGAGATGTTTTACCATGGAGTACTCGGTAGTTACGGATTATTTTGCCGCCAAATGCCTGACCGATACTTTGGTGTCCAAGGCAGACACCCAAAATTGGTACGCGTCCTGCAAATCTCTGGATAAGTTCTACGGAGATGCCCGCCTCCGAAGGTGTGCAAGGACCTGGTGATATTACTATACGATCAGGAGCGAGGTCATCCACCTCATCGAGAGTTACCAAATTGTTTCGCTTGACAACAAGTTCCTCCCCCATTTCGCCAAGGTACTGAACAAGGTTATAAGTGAAGCTGTCGTAATTATCTATGATGAAAATCATTTTGGATCAGGATGCTTTCGAACCAATGGTTAAGTCCTATGATGATACCCGCCAAATGGTTTTGGGTTAAGGGGAGCCGGCGGTAAGGGCAAACATAAATCTTACTCACGGTAGCAAATTGATGCTGGAAGACAACCCTAAACGAGCATGCTCTCCTCATCAATTTGTATTGTGGAACTGTCAAGATGCCCGTATTATCGATCGAGTATGGCGAGAAGTAGTTTGACGGCCAAGTCTTCATTAGACCGTCTCAAACCTTCATAAATTTGTTTTGCTTCTTCCTTTTCTCCGGCAGCTATATGAGCAAGACCCATTTGATACCGCGCCTCCAGCAAATCCGGCTGTTGTGAGAGAGCTTCAGCTATTGCCTGCTTTGCTTGTGGAATTCGACCCTGCCGACGGTAAGCCTCTCCCAGCACTACGTATATATCCGCAGATTCGGGATATTTTTTTAAGAACTGTGAGCAGGTCCAAACAGCCTCTTTCATTTCACCCATATCCATGTAGGAACGCGCAAGATTGGCATGTGCTTCAATACTAGTTGGCTTAAAACGGATAGCTTGTTTCAGTGCAGTGGCAGCCTTAGCCGGATTATTGATAAGCCGATAGGCAAGCCCAAGCGTCATGTGTGCTTCCGAATTATTTGGATTTAGGCACACAGATTGTGTCAAAGTACTAATTGCTTCTCGGATTGCTCCTTTAGAGAACAACTCCATTCCTTCACTGCTAAGACGAAATGCCCTTACATAACTGCTTTCCACATTTGGTGTGTCATCTTCATCGGGATCTACACCGCCATACGTTCTGTATGCACTGCGTCTTGATGAACCAGTTGGTGGCGGTGCAGGGCGGGGCCGGGTAACTGGCTTTTTAACAGGAATGGGATTATCTAAATATTCCTGTACCTGGTCGTACGCTATATTTATCTCTTTCAAACGTTCTTCAGCGATCTTTTGCTGGCGGACGTCATGGGCTAGTCGATCAGGATGCCACTCACGCACGAGGTCACGGTAAGCGCGCTTAACCTCTTCCGCCGTAGAACCGTGTTCCACACCTAATATTAGATAGCATCGTTGAAGAGTGGGCATCTGTTACACCAAAAATCCTTTAATTACCGTAACTGCCTGTCCACCTAATTCGACCCGATCTCCCAGATGGCGAACTCTTACAACTCCTCCGCGGGTGCTTATCTGGTGCCCAATCATTCGGGATTTCCCCAATCTCCCGAACCAATAAGGTGCGAGCGTGCAGTGTGAGGAGCCGGTAGCGGGATCTTCCGGAACACCGGCATTCGGAGCAAAGAACCGGGATACGAAATCAAAATCCGGATTAGACGACGGACCGGTCACAATTACGCCTCTGCAGTCAACTTTGCTCAAAAGAGATATATTCGGATCAATGTTCGCTACTTGCGCTTCACTATTCAGGACAACTAGGTAGTCATAAAGAGAACGGTAAACCTCCTTACCTGAAATTCCTAGACCTTGCATTAGATGTATTGGCGATTCTACAGCCGCTGCAGGCAACGCGGGGAAGTCTAGGTATATCCAATCTCCTTCACATTTTGCAGTCAGAACTCCGCTCAATGTGTGGTAAACCGCTTCCTGATCCCTTTGCAAAACTCCTGTAGACCAAAGTGCATGGGATGCGGCGATTGTCGCGTGTCCACAAATTTCAACTTCAGTGGTAGGAGTGAACCATCGTAATGAATAACCCTCTTCGCGCGGAACAACAAACGAAGTTTCAGCCAGATTCATCTCAGCCGCAACAGCCTGCATCCAATCCTCAGATCGAGGACTGGGCATAATGCAAACTCCTGCGGGGTTGCCTTTAAAGGGTGTATCAGTGAATGCGTCAATTTGTAAAATCGGTTGT
>CAISOI010000384.1 GCA_903886985.1 uncultured Chthonomonas sp. | reverse complement strand
GCGCATCTTGCAGTTGCATTGGCATTCGTCCAGGAAACGGATGCTGTTCTGCCGCTACTTTATGCAATGAACAAAGTGCAGTCTCCCATTGCGCGTAGACAGATATTACACTCAGTCGGCGCATTACTCGGCATTTCGGAGGAGTATTACCCTCTGCTTGCAGATGATCAGTATGCTCGGGACGAGGCAATCGAAAGAATATTGAAAGAGATGGGGAGAGCGGAGGGGGTACCGGTCACCCAGAAATTTCGACATGTTCGTTTCGGCTACCTCACTCAACGTGCCCTTGAAAGCTATACGGAAAGTGCATACTCAGATGCCATTCAGGCATTAGTTAAACTCGTAGGTAGAAATCCGTCTATTGAATTGGCAAGAGTGATTTCTTGGGCTGAAGGGCAATCTAAATTGGGGCACTTTGGTTCTGAAGAGTTTCTCCTTGTCCTTTTCTGCGTTAGACCCTTCTTGCTGGACAAATTTGCTTCGTAAATACCTCCACTTCGTTAAAGTTTGCCCAGAGCGCAAACTTAAACCCTGTTACGCCCACAACTTTGATCGGTCTATTCATTTAAGTTTAGTTCGACATTCTTTAGTCCTGCGAAACAATGGTTTCTGATCTAAGCTCATAACTACAATTTAGTCGGAATTGTGTGTTGCTCCTATGATTTCACATTCATTTCGGTTTAAGTGTATTAACGAATAATGGATTGAGCAACCTCGCGGTAATCACGTTAGTTACGGCATAGAATAATAATGCATGAAGGTTAGAAATCGGATGGCATATCGATGGAGCAAAGATACTATAGTTAATGAAATTTTGGCTCTACATAGTTCAGGCGTGGATTTGAGTTATTCTAACATTGCCGAAAAATACGTTGCACTTTTAAGAGCAGCAACAAGGTATTACGGATCCTGGAATAGCGCCGTAAATGAAGCCGGTATTCCTTATTCAGGGATTCGAAAGTACAGGCAATGGACGCGTGAAAGCGTTATCGAAGGCATACAACAGATGCATGCAGAAGGGCACGATCTTTCTTGGAAATATGTTAGTACCATAGGGAATCCTCAACTTGCGGCTGCAGCCACAAAGGTACAAAAATTTGGATCTTGGCGCGCCGCGTTGGAGGCTGCTGGTATTGAATACAAAGTGGTACGCCGTTACAAGTCGTGGACAGAAGAGGCCATAGTTGAGCGAATACTGGAATTAGAAGCTCAGGGAATTGGACTCAACGCTAAAAATATAGAAGATCAGGAGATGACTTTGATCACTGCCGCTCGCCGGAGATTCAAACGGTGGGATTTTGCGCTTAAGGCGGCGGGGCTAAACCCACAGGCTATTTCACTTAGACGCCACAAGCTGCCAATTGCTGACGAATAATCATCTTTGTGTGATCTTCGTTCTAACTAAATGTTAGTTAACCCCGATTCTGAGCGAGTTACCTCTTGTCGAGGAACACCCGTCTGTTTGTTTTCGCAGAGGTACGAGCGGCTTCCAAAATTTCCGTGACAATCATGTTGTTTTGGAGACTGCTGGTTCCCGACGGTGTAATTTTCCCTCTGATAACTGCGATGAGATAGGAGATGGAATCACCGGTAGGCGTGGAGAGCGGTGATGGGGTCAAATTCTCCTCGGTTGATGCACCAGTTCGATATTTGATGGGACCAGAACCAGCTGTAACAATGGACCCATGATCACCATAAATCTCCCAGTCTTTTCTGCCGTATGGCCAGTTCCATGATGCCATTAAAGTTGCCTGGGCATTTGGATATTCGACAACGATGATGGCATCATCATCTACGTTTGGATATGTCTTCGGCTTCAAAGTCTGAGTCATAGCCATAACCGAAACTGGGCGTTCGTTGTTCATGAGCCATGTCATAAGGTTGGCACCATAACATCCGAAGTCATAGAGTGCGCCGGCACCATTTAGCTTCGGGTCAGTCAACCACTCCAGAAATTCTTCTTGACATCCTATCTCGACTGGTCCATTATGTCCGTCTCGGACCGTAACTTTTCGAATTGTGCCAAGTGTCTTGTCGTCAATTGCGAGTTTTTGGATGAGTGCATTATTTGGATACCAAGTGGTTTCATAGTTCACTAAGACGTGAATTTTTCCGCTAGCCGCTGCTCTCTCGATAGCTCGTCCGTGTTCCATCGAGACCGCCAACGGCTTTTCCATCATTACGTGAATGGATCTGCTGGCACACTCTTCGACAATACGTTTGTGGTAAAAAGTGCTGGAGTAGGCGAGGACAGATC
>CAISOI010000383.1 GCA_903886985.1 uncultured Chthonomonas sp. | reverse complement strand
TTTTTCTTAGTCATTTCGCCTCATTCCGTCAGTCCCGCGAAGGCGGGAATCCACAAAACACTCCTACCACCGAAACAACACCACTGGGAGCGCCGGGCGTCTCGCCCGCATCACCTTTGTAGGTTTGTCTCAATGTACGTGTATACATACTCAAGACATTTATTGTGCAAACTCGCTACGTTGCTGACGCACCCACTTTTCTTGACGAATAAATGATCATGAACACCTCAGACTTTCGACACAACAGTATCAAAAAGTCCGATTTGGCTTAATCCCGGGTGACTATCAATGCCGGTGTAACGAAGGGACGCATCTTCATAACGCCGAAAGGCGAATACGGCTTGATCCATATGTTCAGTATTGAAAACCCGTAAACTCACGAGTAAATCGAAATCCTCCTTTGTTAGTCCTGTCACGGTAAGAAAAAGCTCCGGTTCCAATTTCCTTATGACGTCTCGGAGTGTATTCTCTCGGAAGTCTGTAAGGTACATAAAAGCGGGGATAGGCGCGGCGAATTTAATTAACTTATCTTGGACGTGCCTACGCTTAGACCTGTACTCATTCTCTTCATCACTGAGTGCCCTCTTCTCCTTGGGCGTCAAGGCTCCATCCTTCGCTTTCTTCTTTAATTCCTTTACCTTGTCGCTCTTGTTGATTATGGTCTCAATAATATTGTCACCCAGTGCGCGCCAGCCCTCAATCCGTTCTACGGTCGCCATCGCATCCGGATTGTTCAAAATTCGACTTAGGGTATCGTTGTCTACATTCACAAGAACCGGCGATTCCCATTTGCGAGCCAAGAGAGTGGCAGATGTGCCCGCAATTGCAATATCAAGAACACCTCCAGCGTCGATTTGCATCATTTGCGCACCATCGTATGCAAGCACCGGAAGGAAAGAAACCAAATCCTTTACCGCATTTTCTGGATTCTGCTCGTTGGGAGAGAGTCCCATCCCATAATCGGAGAGTTGTCGTAGAGCGCGAGTTGGCGCAAAGTCGAATACGAAACAGGCAGGCTTCATAATCATCTCTTCGTTAGGATTATCTCCATTTGGATTCTTAATTGACCAAGGCGACTGAACTCTGAATGCCGCCTGAAAATAGGTCTCCGGTGACTTTAGGTTTCGCAACATCAAAATGGAGGACCACTGCGGCACCGTTACCCCTGTAATCAGCTTGCCACACGACATCGTGATAGTCTTGGTTTCATATCCATTCCCGATTGCATTTCGAACGGGAGGCAGAGCTTCCAATCCGCTGCCTGCGGAAGAGCCTGCGGCAACAATTACTTTATAATCGTGCCAGAAAATGTTTTGCCTCTCTCTTAGCAAGTTTGCCATGGCATGGCAGGCTGCGACGTTGGGCAGGAACCAAAGCGAGTGCTGCAAATACGGCAGAAGGGTCACATCGGAATACGGAAACGGCGATCTAGAGCCTGTTTTCAATTGATCGAGAGTCCTTGGCGCATAATCGCCTCGGATTATCTGCAGCCACTTTTGGACGTCGTTCTTATGTTTAAACTCTGCTTCAGAACCCATGCCGGAGGCATCAAAAAATGTGTTGAGATCAAATTCGTCGAATTCGCCCCCACTGGCAACCGCCA
>CAISOI010000382.1 GCA_903886985.1 uncultured Chthonomonas sp. | reverse complement strand
GGAGACAAGGAACTTAATTATAGAGTTTCTGCATCCTAAAATAAAGAAAGTAATTGAGGAGGTTAATAGCTCGACGTATAACTATTATTTGCCTGCGGGAAAGAAATTGATCGGTTGATCTGAAAGAGACCGTAGAAGCGCTCGTTGTTCGGGCGTAATATCTCCAAGTTGCTTATCTCCATAACCGTTTCCATAGATCGCAATTTGGCGTATTGCAGTCATCGAGTTGACGCTTTTCGCGCATTGAGCTGGATTATTGTGAGTGGCAAGAGACTCGTGCCAATCTTGAATCTGTCTCATCCAGTGCTTGTATGTCGCGGCTTCGGTACCATAGTTTTGGAATGCCTGCTCTGCGAGCCAAACAATGGAATTGTCGGGGCGATATCGTCCGAGGAATTGTGTGTAGTACTTGGTTTGATCTTTAAACGGACCATGTTGGTATAAGGGATAGTGCCAGGCAATTACAAATGGAATCTCTTTAACTTCATCTGGTTCAATATCAAATTTGACCCAAGCCGCGGCTGCCTGACCATTCGGTTTTGCGACCCTCGGATCTAATTCGCCATCCTCAGCAAAATCCGCCCAGATTTCCTCTTCCTCACTTTTTGCGACATTGGAAGCCCATGGTTCTACGCTTTGAAGATAGATACCCTCACTGTGCAAATCCGGAAGTGCAATTCCTTGACGATTGGGGGAGCCCGTGACTCCAAGGGCTCCGGTGAGGCATAGATTGTCGTGCTGCAAGTCGAATGCAACGTCTTTGTCTATGTCGGACCACCCACAACACCAACTGAGCATCAGAGCAGATTCTACTCGGCTTGGGCTATTATTTTTAATGCGAAAGACCACAAGTTGAATTGGTAGCGAAGACTCTCTGTCATGCTCTGGAATGACCGGTGAGAACCATTGTGATTCGAGCTGAAGTGGAGCCTCGACACAATGGTCGACCCATGTGCAGGGGAAGAGATGTGCCCTTTCGCGGAAATTAGAGTTGTCGAGAGAAGTGAATCCTGATCGGCCCTTAATACGAGACCAAAGACCAAACCGATTCTGTGGTACTACCATTTGGGAAACTACTTCTGGTTCAACACTCCACTGGTCAAAAGCTCCTGAAGGGCTCACGCCAAAATAACCACTGGATAAACCTCCCGCAATGATATTTGCGGACGGATCTTGTCGGGCATATTCAGGAATAACAAATAGTGGTTCGGAAATCAATGCTAACGAGACGCTGTCTGTTGTGAACCAGCGTAAGCCTCTTTTAGAAATTTTGCAAACAAAACAGGATCGTGTCTACCTGCAACGGATTTGATTACGCGTCCGTTCGCGTCAATGACGAGATACACCGGGTTTGCTGTGGTGTTTGCAAGTTTCAGCAGAAGTTGCTGGTTCTTCTGATCTTCCGGATTTGGTCTATCTGTATACAGTTCGACCGGCACAAATTTTTCGATCCCCGAGACTACCTCGGGAAGCGGCAGAACGTTTTTTTCCATCTCACGGCAGTTTACGCATGTTACGCCGGTGAAATTGATAAAGATTGCCTTGTTTTCCGACTTCGCCCGTGCTACCGCATCCTCATAATTCGTCAACCACTTGATTTTGGCATTCACAGTATGTTGACCGGGATAGGGGTCTGGCGGTGGAAATGCTTCTAAAGTCCCAAGTGATTGACCGTTCATCGCTCCGAGGAACCAAAAGGCAACTACGGCGGTGCCGACAGCTAGCAATCTGCGCGGAATGCCAATCTTCTGGTCCGTATCATCATGTGGCATTCGCAGCCAACCGAGAAGGTAGATCGCCGCAACTGCGAATATTGCTGCCCAGATTGCGAGGAATACAGGTCGGGTTAGCAGCCCCTTCTGAAGTGATAGGTCCGCATTTGATAAAAACTTGAGCGCAGCTGCCAGTTCCAAGAATCCCATAAATGCTTTTACCGAGACCAACCATTGCCCTGATTTCGGCATTTGCGAAAGGTATTGCGGGAATAGAGCGAGCAAGAAGAAAGGCAGTGCAAACGCGGAACTGAAGCCCAGCATTCCGACGATCGGGTAGAAAAGACCGCCTTGACTGGCAGAAACCAATAGGTAGCCAACGAATCCAACCGTGCATGTAAAAGACGTCAGTGTAAAAGTCACGCCCATCAGATATGGACCGACGAGCCCCCCTTTTCGCGTACCTGCATTTGCCTTATTGACCAATGAACTGGGCAGAATGATCTCGTATGCTCCAAAGAGGTTGGCAGCAAGCACTACGAATAGAATTCCAAGAAGTAAGTTGGTGATCGGGTGGGCAGCAAAAGTCTGAATTTTTGTTGCGCCAAAAACGACTGCAAAGAGTAGTCCAACACCGGTAAAAGTACTAATAATACCAAGGCAGTAGGCAATGGGGCCCGCAACGGGATTTGCGCCGTCGTTTGATTTGCGCTTTGAGAAAAAACTGACCGTAATCGGAATCATGGGAAAGACACAGGGTGTCAAAAGCGCAGCAAAACCGGCAAGCATAGAGAGCCAGAGGAAGGACAAAAGTCCCTTCCTCTTGGCAATATTGATCTCGTTTTCTGTCTCATTCGAACTTGTAGCAGCGACTGACCCAATCGCATCCTGCTTCTTGACGGATGTGACCGGTTTTGCATCCGGTTTGATGTAGCCGGCTGGTTGCTTGGGGACAGTTGTAATTGCAGCTTTTCGATCCGTTCTCGCTGGACCCGAAGAAACCTTAAAGGTTACCGGCACCGAGATAGACTCTGGAGGCAAACAAATACTGTCGTTGCATGTCTGGATTTTTACTTCCACAACGGCTTTGACTTCGCCTTTAGCATTCGCAACGACATTTATCGGAATTCCATAAGCGACCGCTCCGCTGAAATAACGAAGGTCCGCATTGAAATTCGTATCGTGGTGAATGATCGGTGCAGGTTGCGTGATCTTGCTATTCACCTTGATTAACTTGGTTGCAGCTGCAAGTCGGATCGTTGTCGGGATAGTGGCATCAGCCGGGGAATCTAGCGCGTACATATGCCAACCAGTATCTAATGTTGCCGACAACACTATTTGAGCACTCTCTCCAGCACGGACGTCTGATTGTTCGAGCCTGGCTGTCCACTTTGTCTTTGATTCTGGCGAAGCAAAGGCAACTGCCGAGACAAGCAGTAGAAGTGCTGCTAATCCGACTCTTTTGATTGATACAATGGGACTCATTGGATTTAATCCTCAGGTTGATGATCCCGGTCGAAATTAACAACACCAGGATACTATGTGATTCTAAAACAATATACCGCGAACTGAACATAATTCCCAATTGGAGAGTTTTGTCACCAAGTAGATACAAATGTGGTTCGACTTTTTATACCGAAATTGATAGCGCGAGGGTTCCAACGTCCTTTTTAGGAACTGCTACCGAGTAGTGGTCCGCCCAATAATTGATTTCATCTGCAATGGCGGTGTTTGAAAGGGAAGGGGATGACTGAGGGGAATATTGCTGAAAGGAATTCAGGAGCTCGAGATGTGCGTTCCAAAGAAAGTCTCGGTAGCCAAGTGTGTCGTAGATCAATCTGGTTACTCCCAAGTCTGCAGCGCGCCGAACGTAATCATGGATAGCTTCTTTGTTATCATTCACACCGTATAAAATAGGACACCAAAATAGGCTAACATGAAAACCAGCATTGACGAGCGCTTCAATTAAGTTGAGCCGTCCTCGAATGGCAGGAGCATTCGGCTCAAAAATTCTACGGGTTCCGTCATCAAAGGTTGGTAAAGACACACCGATTTTGACATCGCTTATGTCTTGTAACACATCAATGTCTCGAAGAAGTAAGGGAGAACGCGTGAGAAGGCTTATAGGGTTGGAATGCCATGCAATCTGTTCCAGACAGTTACGAGCAATTGCGTAACGTTTTTCAAGAGGCTGCCATGAATCTGTTGCAGTACCGATAGCAATTTTGGCGCCAGGATCGATATGAAGTAATTGTTCTCGGAGGACCTCTGCAGCGTTTAACTTCACTTGGACCCAGTCGCCCCAAGGTTTTTCGTCAATCTGTCCGCGACGTGCTCTCATTGCGGGAACGTAGCAATACGAGCAGGCGAAGGCGCAACCTTGATACACGTTGAGGGTGTAATCCGAAAACGGCATTTTGCTTTTGTTCAAAATCGACTTGCATCGAATCTCGGTAACGTTTCGTGTTCGCATATCTCATTTTACTAAAATAGTAGAAATATGTCAACTTCAACGGCAATCACCACGCGCACGATCTATCGTCTCAGACGATTAGGATACAGGAATTGCCCGAATTTTGACGAATCGTAATATGTGTAGGTATTTCCATTTATCAAAACAGGGTGATCATATGAATCGAAGAGAGTTTTTTGCGAGTTCCGCAGTATCGGCAATGACCGCCGTGACCGTAGGTTCTGGCATGTCCTCAGGTGCGGAAGTAAGTACGGCAGCAGTTTTTGAAGATAAATATGAGCTAAACGAGGGGATCGCCGTGGGTGCTTACGAATTGCGGAAGTACATATTGAAGTCTGCAAACCAACTTGAGCGACTACATGACTATTTTAAGACAGCATTTATACCCACAGCAAGAAGATTGGGTACCGGGCCGGTGGGAGTGTTTGAGTTGGTGGCAACTACAGACACCCCAGTGGTTTACGTTCTCATTCCACATAGAACTGCTGCCAGCGTTCTTGAGTTTCCAGTCGCATTGGCAAAATCGAAAGAGCATTTGGCTCTCGGAGCAACATTCTGGAATGTAATGCCGTCAGAGGCGTCTTATGTTCGGATAGAAAGCAGCCTTATGACGCCATTTGCAGGTATGGCCAAACTGGAAACACCTGACATAAACAGCTCCCGGATCTTCGAGTTACGGACTTACGAAAGCCATAGCGAACGTGCGGGAATCAAGAAAGTCGAGATGTTTAACATCGGTGAAATCGAGATATTCCGTCGGTCTGGGCTAACTCCGGTCTTCTTTGGACAGACAGTGATAGGAGCAAAACTGCCAAACTTGACTTATATGTTGACCTATCCCGACATGTCTGTGCATGGCATCGCTTGGAAGAAGTTCATAGCAGATCCCGAATGGAAAAAGCTTTCGAAGACTCCGGGCTTTACCGATCCGGAAATTGTGTCGAATATTACAAACGTCTTCTTAAAACCAACACTGTATTCTCAGATTTAAACTTACGAAAAAAGGGCTGGACCAAAAATTGGTCCAGCCCCTTAATACTGTCTTTCGAATTTAGATTCGATTACAGAACGATTACGTTGGCGGCTCGAAGACCCTTGCCCTTAGGATCGTTCTCGATGTCGAACTGAACTTTCTGACCCTCATAAAGTTCTCGGTATCCCGAAGACTGAATGGCGCTGAAGTGTACGAATACATCTTCGCCGCTCTCAGGGGAAATAAAGCCGAAGCCCTTTGTGGCGTTGAACCACTTTACTGTACCGGTAGTCATGTGTTGAATAAAACCTTCCTGATTTTAAAAATGTGTAAGGCGGTTTGACAAGAGCGTAGCAATCAGGAGAACAACCCACCGCAAGTATCGGAGGAGGACTCAGAAGGACATAAACGCGTTCGGACACCAAACACAGCTCCCTATATGGAGCTAACACCTATATTATACCACTTTGTCAAAAAAAGTTGCATAGTTGGAAAAATTTGTTCGACTTAAGGAACTTTTTTTCGTACTGGTTCAGTATAATCTCGATCCGGTTGGTTGGTTGGTTTGCTTCCACTTTTGGTAGTTTTACCAGGAATGGGTCACCACTCGTTCCGGTAACGGATGTCGCACCAAGTACTCTTCGTAGGTACCCGGGAATACTATCACTCCGTCATCTGTGAAACTCACAATGCGAGTTGCAACGTCGGAAATCAAGTCTCTGTCATGTGAAACCAATAGAATAGTGCCTTCAAATAGACTTAGCCCTTCTCCCAAGGCATTTACAGACTCTAGATCTAGGTGGTTGGTCGGTTCGTCAAAGATCAGCACGGGATCCTTACGAAGCATCATGCGGGCCATTAGAAGTCGAGCG